>JBMQEM010000022.1:0-34156 GCA_049363815.1 Bacteroidota bacterium | reverse complement strand
ATTGATATTATATAAATGCCTTTATCGAGTGGACCAACCTCAAGTTTGTGATGTGTAAAACCTGTTTCAGATGTCAGACTCGACTGAAAACAGACTTTTCCCAGTAAATCAATCATGCTAATAGTTATTTTTTCTTTTTCTGATGATGAGAAACTTAATTCTATTGATTCATTTTCTCTGTTGTAATCTGAAGTGATCTCAGTAATATCTGTGTTATGATTTGATACAGCAATTATTTCTGAGTAAGTTTTTGTTTTGTCGTAGTCGAACTGAGCAAGTCTGTAATATATTACTTGATTTGTTTGATATAACTTGTCTTCAAAACTGTAACTGGATAGAGTTGATGAATTTCCGGCACCATTAACTATACCAATAGAAGCAAATAGTATTCCATCAGAACTTTTTTCTATTTCGAAATAATCATTATTGATCTCTGCAGCTGTTTCCCATTGCAGCAATATTTTGTTCTCATCACTTCTTTTAGCACCGAATGAAAGCAACTCAATCGGGAGAATTAAAGGCGTTACCGGACAAAGAGTTGATGTGTCGCTGCTGATTACTTGTGTCATCGGTAAAAAATCGATGCTGTTTATTCCTGAATAGGTCAAAGGAAATCGGTCAACTTCCAGAATAGAAGGAATGATCTCCAATAAAGTCCCCGGATTTTTACAAGGTATAAGTCCGAGATTATCTGTTTTCATTATTATCGTCCCGTCATTCAGTCGTTTGCCTGTAAAAATATAACAGCCATCAGTGGTCAGTCTGCCCGATCGTGTTCCCACAGTAGCAATACCATCATTTGAATATGTTCTTGACCACTGCATGTTGAAATCAACATCTGTTTTTAATATTTGCGCCAGCATTCCGAAATTACTGTATCCACCCATGCCGGTAAACAGATATCCATTATCGGGAGTTTCTTCAACTGATGAAAAGCCGGATTGAAACATTTCCGGAGGTACGGATTCGAAGAATTTCGCGTTTAGAATAGTACCGATATTATTGATCTTAAGAATGTATGGGTAATTATATTCATTCAAAGATTGATCTTTGTCCAGCGAGCCTGCAATAATAAAATCACCGGCAGAGTTTTCAATTATGTCAAGCCCCAGTGAGAATCGGAAATTTGTAAAATCATGTTCGTACGATTTTGCCCATACCACATTTCCATTCAGATCGGTTCGAATGACATACAGATCGGCAGCATGAGAGCCTGCAGTAGTTCCGGTCAATACGTATCCTCCGTCTGAGGTCTGCTTTACTACCCATGGAAACGATTCGCCGGTATCAAGATCCCTTACAGCAAACTCATATTTCTTTTCCCAGAGCAAATTTCCGTTGGCATCTGTTTTTAGAAGGATAGCATAAGTTGTACCGGCCAGACTTAACGGAACTGAATCATGGAACCCTGAAACAACGTATCCGCCATCGGTAGTTTGCTGAACACAATAACCCAGGTCGTCTTTTCCTGTGTCAAAAATTTTAGACCATTGAACATTTCCGCTGTCATCGGTTTTGAGCAAAAGGATATTGTTACTGTCAGGAGGCCAGATCAGATCTTGATTGGTTCTGCCGGTAATTATAAAACCATTGTCAGAGGTGTGTTCCATCCACGTTGCAAGACTTCTGTTGCCCGGATAGGAATAAATTTTTTCCCATTGCAATGTGCCATCCGTCATCGTTTTAATCAATTGAATATTTGTACTGGCGATCGGCGACATGTTAAGCCAATTAAAGTTGTAATAAAAATCTGTGCAGCCGGCTGCAACATATGAGATTCCGTTTGCTTCCCTGATGCAATATCCCATATCTCCCGTATTGTATGTCTTTACAAAAGTACTTTGAGAACTGGCAGTAGTAAATGCCATAAATAAAATCGCCAGCAGGAAAAAAAATTTATTTCGGTTTGATGATTTCATGTTCTGATGATCGAGGAAGAACTTACTTAAAGCTACTCATAAATTGTGGTTCCTCATCCGGGAAATGAACCGATTTCCCAATTAATTGGCAGGCACCTGTAAATTGAATGTAAATGACTTGGTTCAATTGGTGATTAATTTTGCAAAACTCTGATAAATAGACTTAATAGATCTGGATGTAACAGAAAATCGTCAGATTAATGATTTTTCAGACAACCTTTTAGGAATTATTCGTACTTTTTGTGTTCTATGTCGACAGATGAACTGATAAAAGGCTGCCTGCAAGGTAAAGGGAGCCATTTTTCCGAGCTGTATGAGAAATACTCATCCGGCTTGTACTATATCTGTATGCGATATGCCGGAGACAGCGACGAAGCAAAAGATCTCCTGCAAGAGGGTTTTGTAAAAGTGTTTCAGAAGCTCAGTACATACGATGCAAGCCGCGGAACATTTGATAGTTGGCTGAAGCGCATTTTTATTAATCTGTGTATTGATTATTACCGTAAACAAAAAAATACTGCCTCTGCATTCCCTATTGAACAGGTAGCGGATGAAATTGCAGACATCGATGACGAACCAGTTGGTTTGGTAAACAACTTAACATATGAAGAATTGGTAGAGGCAATCAGCGAACTGCCTGTTGGATACAGAACAGTTTTCAATATGTATGTTATTGATGAAAAGGGTCATAAAGAAATTGCAAGTGCATTGAATATTTCTGAAAGTACTTCTAAAACGCAATTGTTTAAAGCGAGGAATTTGCTGCAGAAAAATCTGATGTTAAAAACAACGATAAGAGTAAAATAAATACAATGGATGCCAATAATGAATTTGATAAGCTGGTAAAAGATAAGCTGGCAAAAGGCAATCAGAAAGTCCCCGCTGAGTTGAAGGGATTGATTGAAAGCAGACTTGTCAGAGAAGGCTTGATCAAAAAAAGTTCAGGTAATGGAAAATGGATGGCAGTTTCATTTTCTGTAATTGCAATACTTGCGATTTTGGCAGGAGGATATTACTATGTGAATTACCGTACCAAAGAAAGTTCCATCAACTCAGGAATTTCAGAGAAAGGTGCTCCATCTGAATTGTCAGAAAAAGGAAATATAACAGAGAAAATAAAGAAAGAAGAAATAGCAGAGAAAAATAATAATACCTCCGGTATACCGGCCCGAAGCACAAATGGAAGTGATAAAATACTCGATGAGACCGTTGATCTATCTGTAGAAAAATCAATTGTAGAAAATCCGGTATCAAAGAAAAAGAACTCTGATGAAAATGATTTACCTGTTTCCGGTAATAATTTAAGTGTTAAAAAGAAAGTACTTGTGAATACTTCAGACAGGAAGAGTATTCAGGAAAAAACCGGTTCGCGAAATTCGGCTGATCTTAAAAAAAGTATAGAAATGCCGGTGAAGGAAATGATAAAGACTGACACTAAGCATCTATTGCAAGATAAGTCGGCCACAAAAGAACAGGATCTTGCTTCAGGTGAAAGCACTTCGGAAAGTCTGGCAGTTAATGATGCAGGAACTGCAAAACGAATTTCTTCAGAAACTACCGACAACACTACTTCTGATGCAAATTTGAATAAGATTGCAATAAACAATGCGGAGTCTAATGTCAATCAGAAATCACTGAAGGGTTCTGATAATACTATATTACCTTTAGATTCAGCAAATAAAACCATTGGTCCTGGTGAAATGAACAACTCAGAAGCCGGAATTGATTCTGCAGAAATTTTTGAAGCTGGAAGTACTCCACCTTCCGATGAGAAAACTGCTCCTGCGCTTGCTGAAATAAAAAGTGATTCAGCGCTTACAGATAGTTTGAATCTTGAAAATAAAGTAATGGCGAATCCGGCCGATTCAACGAAAAAGGATTCTACTTTCCTCTCACGTTATTCCCTTGAGGTATTTGCGGGTCCTCAGTTCACAATGAAGCAAGGAGCTTCATATACAAACTCAAAGGGAGAGGAATTGAATTCAGCCAGAAATTCAGAAGTTATCATGGGACTTAAATTGAATTATTACATTAGTAAATTCACGATTGGTGCAGGGTTGAATTATTCCAAACATTCTTCAGAAATTCCATCTTTCTATAACACATTTTACCTGGATACAAGTGCAGTTTTGATCCCAATTTCATTTGCAGGAACAATTACAACAGATTATTCCATTGTGGATATTCCTGTCCTGATCGGTTATAATTTCAAAGGAAATAAGTTCGCTGTTCATGTTGAAAGTGGAATTTCGTTTTCATTTATTTCAGATGCAAAATCTGTTTTTGCCCTGGACGACACCAATATTGTAATAAATAATTTTTCAATGCTAAGAGCAGAGAAAAGTTATATGAATTACGTTGGCCAGGTTAGTTTCCTCTATTCTTTAAGTAGAAAACTGCAAGTAATGATTCAACCATCATTTAATTACGGATTGAGTGGTTTATTCAAGGAGATTCCGGAAGAAAAAATCAATGTTTTTTCTCTAAAGGCAGGTTTAAGGCTGAATTTTTAAAAATTTCAGCTAAAATATTATAAAAAGTGCAGGCAACCCTTTGAAATCTAGTCGTATTATAAGTGTAAACCGGTTGAAGAATACAGTTGCTTCCGGCTTATAAACTGATAATAAAGTTCTCTACCCTAATTATTAATTTCCACCGTTTGCGTGAGAGCGGATTTTCCGGTGGATTTGCTTTGGTCCGTTTTAATTGAATCTCCCCCTTCATTCAATTGAAATGTTAATTGGTTGTTTTTCTTTGTTGTTCGTGTAAGTTTTCCTGAAAGGATGTGGTTTAAAGCTGCATCCTTTTTTTTATAACTGATAACTACTATTGAAGTGAGTACAGCAAATTGACTCGGAGATCATTTTCATTTTTTTCATTTATTACTATCTTCGTTACCTATAACCCTACATTATGTTCAAAAATATAAAGAGTAAACCACTCCTGCTTGTGGTATTGACAATATTAAGTTTATGCTCAGTCAAATCTTATTCTCAGTCATTGCCACAGGAGTGGCTGGCAACGTTTCACGGTCAGGGAAAAAATCCGGATCGGATTGCAAAGATCAAAGCTGATTCACAGGGAAATGTTGTTGTTTCCGGCTATGCATACAATTCAAATCATTCACAGGATATTTTTGCATTAAAGTATAACGCACAAGGTGATACTCTTTGGGAATACTATTTTGATGGAACTCTCAGTGACGAAGATTATGTGACCGATATGGAATTGGATACAGCAGGTAATGTTTATCTGACCGGAGTTGCAACAGGCACATCTTACCTTGATCAGTGTGTAACCATAAAATTAAATTCAAACGGTGTCGTGCAATGGGAAGAGCTGTATACTTTACCAGGTAACAGAGAAATTCAGTCAAACAGTATGGCAGTTGATAGTGCAGGAAATGTTTATGTCGCAGGTTGGTATAATGCATTCAATAGCTCCCGTGATGGAATTGTGATAAAGTATAATTCACTTGGACAGATCTCCTGGGTTGACCTGATGAATACAACCAATAACCGCTATGAAGAAGTCCGTGATATCGTGATCGATGGAAACCAGCAAGCTGTAGTTTGCGGATTTGTATATGATACGATCACAGCAGGAGGTTTAAATGTATTTGTGAAAAAGTACACAGTCGGCGGACTGGAAGACTGGGCTGCAACATATACTAATCCGGCTTTCACCGGTGGAGATAAAGGCGAAGCGATTAAAATAGCTCCGGGTGGAAATATCATTGTTGCCGGACAATCTGCTAACGGACTGGCAACAAGTACTGATATACTGGCAATTTCTTATTCGCCATCCGGAGTACAGCAATGGGCAACGATCTATTCGGATACTTCATCGGCCTTTGACGAATTGTTTACTGCAATGACTCTTGATCAATCCGGAAACGTTTACATTGCAGGAACAAGTTTTCTTCAGCAGTTATTATTTCGGATCGATGCAAACGGGACAATGGCCTGGAGAAAAACATGGCACTCACCGGTAAATAATACCAACACTATTCCTTTTGATGTAGCCACAGATGATGCCGGCGGAATTTACACAATTGGAAAAGGAATTTATCCCGGACCAAATCATTTTGGAAACGGCGGAATCGATAACCTTAATGTTGTGAAGTACTCTGCTGCAGGAGATTCATTATGGACCTATCGACTAACGAGTGATACAGATGTTTCAATAGGTTTTGCAATTGATGTGCGCAATGGTAAAGTGTATGCCGGAGGTTTCAAGGCAGATACAGCTTATGTGGATGAAAATTTCTTTACTTCAGTTCTTGACACTTCAGGAACAGTGATTCACGAATGGGAATTCAGCGGATTAGGTTATACGATCATGCGAGGTCAATTTGTCCGGACAGATGCATCAAACAATGTGTACTGCGCCGGAACGATTGACAGATTATATTATAACGGACTGGATGTTGCCATTGTAAAGTATGATGCGGCAGGGAATTTATTATGGGAGAAGTATTATACAACACCGGGATGGCGAAATGATACATTGACCGGAATGGACCTTGATCAAAATGGAAACCTGATACTTAGTATTTCTTCAGACACAAATGCAACCGGTTCCGGATATCAGCCTACTCTGGTTAAAATGTCGACTTCAGGAAATTTTCTAGATACGATCTGGTATAACAACGTTTCAACCGGTGTGCAATTTGCAAATTCTATGCTGGTAAAAGCTAATGGCAGTGTTGTGTTAAGTGGAACTGCATCCGTATCCGGTGGGTATTTAGCATACTTTGATGATCAGTTAAATTATCAATGGACTGCACTGATAGATTCAACTCCGTTTGCTTTTACACGAGTGAATGGTATTTCAACTTTTCCTAATGGGGATATTGCAGTTGTGGGATATTCTCAGACAGGCTCAGGTACAACTGGTAAATTAGTTGCCCAGCGTTTCAACGTATCCGGAAACAGATTGTGGTCAGTCGAAATTGATTCGGCAGGTGTTGCTGATGAAGGAAAAGATATTACAGTTAATGGTACTGATCAGGTAGCTATAACCGGTTCTTCCGGTGCAGCGACACTCGTTGCTTTAATTGATGGTGGAACCGGGTCATTGCTGTGGCGAACGATCTATAATCCTACAGCATCTACTGCTGAATATGGTGTGAAAGTTCGGTTTGCTCCAGGTCAGTCAGTTGCAATAATTAGTCGTGGCTGGACAGGTTTTGTTGCAAGGTATTTCACTGCACAGTTTAATGGAGTAACCGGGAATGTGGAGTGGAGCAATAGTTATGACCAGACTGCAAGTGACAGAGAACCTTTGGAACTCATCGTTGAATCAACAGGAAGAGTTGTAACAGCAGGATGGCGAATAGATGGCGCAACTACAAATTATGATTATGACTTAGTAGGGTATACTGCTACCGGAATACTGGATTTTGAAAATAGTTATACTACTCCGAATTTCAATCCCGACAGATTGTATTCTATGTCACGCGATCAGGCCGGTGATTTTATCGTTACCGGTGAAAGTGCAACTTCATTTTTAAATAACTGGCTATATGGTATGGTCACAATAAAATTTGGTGGGACCGCTGTAAATGTAAATGAAATGGATTTGAAACAGGAAGTTGTTGTTTTTCCAAATCCATCTGCCGAAGGAAAATATTTACTGATTGACAGATCAGGTTTTGATATGATTTCGGGAGCAAAAGTATTTGATTGCTCAGGCAGATTGGTCAAAGAAATTGATCGGTCAGATTTAAAAAGAGAAGTTGATATTTCAAATTGTACAGCAGGATTGTATCTGTTGCAATATTTCAAAAATGATTTACCTGCAGGAATCATCAAATTAATAAAAAAATGAATAAAATATTTTGCACAGCCCTTAAGGGCCGTGCAAAATATTTTATTCATTTTTTTATTTTTTCAGAGGAGCACCTACAGCAACAGAACAATCATGTCCCGGTTGTCCATGTGGAGGATTCATTCCTGCAGGTGTTGGGCCCGCAGCCGCCGGACTCACTACAGGTGTTGTCTGGATCTGTGGAGTAGAAGTTGAAGGAGTGATCGTTGGAGTAGTACTGTTAACACTAGGTGTTGTTGTAGAAATAGTTTGTGTTGTACTGGTTTGCTTGTTCGGAGGAGAACTCAACGGTGCTCCAACAGCAATATCGCAACGGTGTCCGGGTTGACCATGTGCTGGATTCATTCCGGCTTGAGTTGCTCCCTGAGTTGCAGTTACCGGTGCAGTTACTGGAGCAGGACTTATCGTAGGTTGTGATGAATTAATTTCAAGAGGCTGTGCCGGAGGCAGCATTTGAGAACTGTCTGAAGTTGTTACAGCAGTTTGTGAAGTTGGCTCTTCATTCTGTATAGTTTCAGTTTCCTTTTTTTTATCACTTGCGCAACTTTGTAGTATGATAACTCCGATAGTACCGGCAACTACTATTAATTTTTTCATTGTTTTATTTTTTTTGTAGGTGATGAATAGAAATTGCCAATTCTCAATTGGTTTCCCAAAGATAATGAAACAATTCTATCCTGAAACGATCTGTTTTTAGCAGAAAAATTAATTTTTCAAGCCCAAATCAGGTTTATTGGCGAAGCTGAACATACTTTGCATTAAGGGTTATTTCATTTTGATAAAGGGTAATGAAATAAATTCCTTCTGCCAGATTTGAAAAGTCAATACCATTCGAGCTACCGTCCGGTGAAATTGTAATAGATTGATTTAGCACAATCTCGCCTTCCACATTTGACACACTAAGATCTGCAATCCCTGCCGACAATTCAATCGAAGAGAACGAAACTCCGTTTCCTGAAGATGGATTCGGGAATATGGTGATCAATGCATCACATGGTTCATTGAGGATGGTTGCAGTAATTTCCATTGGCATGCTCTTGCAGTTTATTCCTGCTTGCACATAGTATGTCGTTGACTGCGTAAGGTCCGGTGTATTGAAGACATTTCCTGTAGCAAGCAAATTACCTCTTGGTGAACTTAGCCATGAAACAGAGTCATTGGAGGCAACAGATAACATCACGCTTCCAGAGCCACATCTTCCGGCAGAATTCAATTCATCTAATTTAGCATAAGGTTTCTCCTCAATAGTTCTGATCAAAGAACTATTTGAACATGCCTCAACTGTTACTTCAAGATTATAATCGCCCGGTTGTGAAATTGTGATAAAATCTCCGGTACCACCAGGAATGACATTCTGATTCAGCTTCCACTGATAATTATATTCTGAAAACTCACTTGCATTTAATTGCAATGAACTTCCGGTACATAGAATCGAATCTCCTGAGATGTCTATTAAAGTCATAAGTGTTGTACTATATGCAGATCCGGGCGAACCGCCAAAACATCCTTTATACCAGTTGTTCCCATTATTAATATCACCGGAAGGATCAAGTAATTCACAGGTATATCCGGATCCATCCGCTTCAATCGGCCAGGGAGCTTCGTCGGTATAATTGATAAACAGGAATAATGAATCCTTGTAATCCAGGATCCTGATCATTTCCCCGCTATTACTTAAATTGAAACCAAGTTCACCTGTCAGGTTCGTTACGTTTGGATATGCCTCTTTGAATTCGTGTGCATTTTCCGGAATAACAAGATGTTCTCCGGGTGCGAGAACTGTTCCCGTAGGGAAAATAAATTTGTGATTATCTTCTTCATCGGAAATTTTCCAGCCGGAAATATCAAGATCGGTCGTGCCATAATTCTGCACTTCAATCCAGTCGTGCGCATCAATTTCATCTGATGAATTGTAATTGATTTCGCTGATCGTAAGTTCTGCAATAGCAGGACTGCCTGTAAAGTGTGCAGTAATTATATCATCATTCGTAAAATTATAGGTTATTCTTTGATTCAGGTCAGAGGAAGGAATTATTCCTGATGTCCAGTGATCAAATGTAAAACCGGGATTTGGTATTGCAGTTATTGTTACAGGATTTCCATTGAAGTAAATTCCCGACCAAGGATACGTGGAAGGAGTAACAGTGCTGATCTCAATTCTTCCGGAACCGGCCGGAGAGGTATTGATCGTTAACAAAACATCCGATGTGAGATTAAATTCGTCTCTTATAAAATTCCTTGTGATCGCAGGACGTTGTAATGCAAAATTCATCATGGTTTCTATCCGTGCATTCCAGGAAGTTGTATCACTTCCCCATTTTGCAAAATGTGCAACCATATCATAAGCCATGGAATCTCTGAACTGCCTCATTACATTCTCAACATTCGCAGGAAGATAGATCGTATTCATCAGATCCGCATAACGGTTAATGAAGTAATTTTTGAAGACCGGATTGTCGAGTAGAGCGTCGAAGATCTCTGAATTGTGATTGGGTGCAGGGGAACTCGGGTAACGCGCCATATGAAGCCGGTTGTCATTAACACTACCTTTCAGTCCAAAACCATAATCGGTATCAATAAGCATGTATCTCCATTTGCCTCCTTCGGTTTTCGGCTTCCAAAGTTTGATGTTGTTCGTCCATTCTCCAAGCCAGTCACCATTGTTGTAATAAGTTTCTGCAATAAAATAATCTGCAAAATTTTTCAGGTCAAGTTTTTCATCAACCTCTTCATAAAAATCGGATGAAGACGGTAAAGCTGAATTCGTATAATTGTAAAGACTCAAAAATGAATCGTCACTTCCTTCATTGACAATAACGTTCTGACCTTCTATTTCAATGTAGTTTATTTCATCTTCTTCGAAACCATAATTTGATTTTATCCAGTTTTGATTATGCTTTTCATTGAATTGGTAGATTCCCCAGAATTCTCCGTTTAAAAACATGACAACTGGTTCAGCACCGACATAACCACTATGGGTATTTTTCATTATCCTTTGCATCATTGCATCTCTGAAATGTACAACATTCCAGTCTGTACCGGCATTACGGAGAACGAAACGATCGTATTCTGTTACATATGGTTTATCACTTATAAATGAATAGATCAATTCACTGGTCCCAAAACGATCACTAAGTTTTATCTCAAAACTTTTTTGAGGTTTATAGCGGGAGTAATTTCCATAGATCTCAATTTCCGCATTTGTGGAGAATATTTTATTTTTTGATTTATCAAAATATTCTATGCTTGCAGGTTTCTGCCAGTCCTGCCAGAAGTTTGCACCAAAGAAGGGTGATACCGTATCCGCATTCGGTCCTAAAACATAAATTCCCGTATTGTAATCCCATAAGTTTAAAGAGTCAGTAGTAATACAAAATGCAGGTAAGTGAAAATCCTGTCCAATGATATATGTATTGGTTACTGTAGCACTTGGTAAAAGACCAGGCGCAATTGTAATTGCCCGCAGTGAAGTAGTAGATGAAATATTTATTGGCAATGAGTATACAGAACCTGATGCATCAGGCTCATCACCATTGGTTGTATACCGGATCGTTGCTCCGGGAATACCTGTAATCAGATTCAGATTTTGAGCAGTCGGGTAATAACCTGAAGTCAGAGTGAAGGCAGGCGGTGTCGCATAACCTCCATAACAGATCGATGAGTTATTTTCTTCAGCAGGAGTTGGGTCATCCATAAAGCACAGAACAGAACTTCCATCCGGAATTCTTCCATATGAATTATCGTTTTGCAATTCAGGGTAGGTGATCTGATCTACTATATTTCCGGCAGGGTCGAACAGGTAGATAGTTTCTCCTGTCTTTCCAAGTTTAAATTCAGCATTATAATATGATGATGGTGTAGACAGAAACCAGGCAGGAACAGGAGAGTAAATAGTTCCAGGGTTCTTCATTCCAAAGATCAGATATGGATTCGATGAGAGATCAGTTTGAATCGTGAATGCATCATGTGTTTCAACAGTGAGTACATTCATTCCTTCTTTAAGGATCGATTTCAAAAAAGTTGGATTGAGGTAGAATGAGTCAGCAGGTAATCCAAGATACATTTGTGCCTCATGCGCACTTTTAGCAAGAGCATCCCATTCCGGTCGTATTTCACTTCCTGCTATATTCGACCTTGCGATTTCCACTCCATTCAGATAAGCGACGAAGCCGTCGTCGTAATCCATAAAGAAAATTGCATTGAGGATCTCAGACGTATCAGCAACAAAAGTTTTGCGCATAAAAACAGAAGGCGATGGTGGAATTGTTGTTCCGTCATCAAAATCTCCAAATCCAAATCCACCATTTCCTGAAGACCAATTACCGTCGTCATAATCCGGATTTCTCCAGTTAGTATCGATTGCTGCGCTACCTATTGCATAACTCCACTCCGAATGCGCGTCAATTGCCATTTCATAGTGGTCAATAACAGCGTTGCTATTGGAATCGGAAGCAAAAATGAGTACATTTTCACCGGGAGCAAGCAGGTGGTTGATGAACTTGAATTGGTAAGGTGAATTGACATCATCTGTTAATCCATAACCGGAAAGGTCTGTTCCTGTGCTTCCATTGTTGAATAATTCGATCCAGTCCGAGTATTTTCCGTCGGAATTTTGAATAGTTGAAATATTGGATGGACATATTTCATTAATTACAATTTGACCATTAAGGAATGGAAAATTGTATAAAAGAGCCATAAGGCAGCAAAATGCCAGTTTGAAAGTGTGTGTGGACATGAAAACTTGAGCATAGAATCTATGCCGGATTTAAATTGTGGACTGCGAAATTACCCCTTAAAAAGTTAATTAAAAACTTGACAATGAACTAAATGGCCGATGATTGAATTTGCTTGGTGAATGGAGAAATACCTTGATTTTAATTAAATTTTATAGTTGATCATTTCCTTTATATTCGCATTGTTCAAGTAGTATTTTTAAACGGATATAGGAAAAACGAGTCATTCAGTATGAACCCTCAAAAAGATATAGTAATTAAGTCAAGGAAAAAATTGTTGACCTTCGTTTTGCTGCTTTCACTTTATCTGACATATGAATTCTGCGCTAATATTTATGATAATTTTTCCGGTGAATCGGGTTCATTAGTAAAAGTGATTTACAGTAGTCTGATTAATTTAATATTGGCCTTGATCTCAGGAATGATTGCAGGTTTGTCGATCAAACGACTGACAGATTCAAGTCCCGGTTTAGTGATCAATAAGATGGGTATTCTTGATAACTCCGGATTGGTGTCAGCAGGAATGGTCTTCTGGACGGATATAGTGGAGATCAACACCAGTAAGGTAGTTTTTTCAGATTGCATTATGATTAAAGTTAAAAATCCTAAACGCTACATATCAAATCAGAAAAATTATTTCAAAAGAATCTGGCTTGACCAGGAGAACAGAAGGACAGGGTCACCGATAAATATTTCTTTGAGCGGATTGCAATTTAAATTTAACGATCTGTTTCGGATTATTCAGGAACGCTATCTTTCAAATCAGGTTGATACAAGAACGTATGAATTAAAAAAAGAGAAGGATAATATTCAGCGTGAAAAAAGAGAGTTAGTCGATTCAATAAATTATGCAAAGCGAATTCAGAATGCACTATTGCCTTCATCAACGATCATTCAGAACAGGATCGGTGAAAATTTTATCTTATACCTTCCGAAAGATATTGTTTCCGGAGATTTCTATTGGGTTGAAACAGTAGGTGACTGGGTGTTTTTTGCCGTTTGTGATTGCACAGGTCATGGAGTACCCGGGGCACTGATAAATATCGTGTGTAATAATGCTTTGAATCGAGCGATAAAGGAATATGGAATAACCTCGCCTGCAAAGATCCTTGACAAAGTAGCGGAATTGATCGTTGAAAGTATTGGACTTGATGGTGAAGTAAAGGATGGAATGGATGCAAGTATTTGCTCCTTTAATAAAACCACACGCGAACTTTATTGGTCAGGTGCAAATATTCCATTATGGATAGCACGAACGGGAATTGTATATGAATTGATCGAACATCGTCCGGACAAGCAGGCAATTGGATTAACAGAAAATCGCAGCGCATTTACAGAACATAAAATTGAGATTCAGAAAAACGATATACTGTATCTTGCAAGTGATGGGTTTGCTGATCAGTTTGGAGGAGAAAATAGCAAAAAACTGACACGGAAAAAATTCAAAGAATTGTTGTTGCTCCAGCGCGGTAAACCACTGCAGCAACAACAAATCAATTTACTTGACTTTCATAATGAATATAAAGGAAAAGGCGATCAGATCGACGATATCCTTGTGATGGGGATCAGGATTGAGTCTTAATAACGAATAACTAATAACGAATAACTAATAACTAATAACGAATAACTAATAACTAATAACGAATAACGAATAACGAATAACGAATAACGAATAACGAATAACGAAGAGCTGGCAACTCTTCGTTATTCGTTATTCGTTATTCGTTATTCGTTATTAATACATTCCAATAGGCCTGTCCTTATTATAAGTGACGTCATAGGAGAAAGTAAGCGTTTTTTGATCTTTAGGATTCATATTCAGATTCCATTTCAAGAGACCTGTTGTAGAATTATAATCAGCTGTTCCTTTATCCTTCATTTCAATTTTTATTTCTGAAATTTGTGAGACAGGGATCTGGTCTTCGATAACAAGGTTGAGTATTTTTGATTTATTGTTTTTCAGCCGCAGTTGATAGTTAACAGTTTTGGTAATATCGTTTCCTAGTAATTTATTGCTTTCTTTTCCCGGAAGTTTGGTCCTTGTAATGGTAATTCCATTGTCTCTTCCAAATGCCAGATCGAGAGTGTCATTAATTACTGCGGGATTCAGAACAGTTTCTCCTACATAGGTGCCTTCATAAAATACATTTGCCGATCCCGGAAGGAGATTTAAGTTTTCCCAGCCGGTAACTTTCGCCAGTAAAAATGCTTCGCTTTCAATTTTTGGAACCAGATAGTGATAATATGTAGCAGGTAAATCACTTGTCTTGATAGAAACTACATGCGATGCTCCATCGGATGGTATACTATAAGGTAGATTTATGTCAAAAATTACATTTGCCATTGTTTCTACAAGTTGAGAGTAATGGGCAGCAGATTGGGCAGGTGAAAGTTGATCCATATCTTTTTTAGCTGCATCAAGTGCAATTTCATTCATTGTAGAATTTTCAGAAGATCCGGCTCTTGCCCCTGTCGGGATCTTTACTTCCCTGTTAGCAGTATAATAACTGACATACCAGGTTGGCAACACCGGTTTGATGTTACTGCGATTTGGATTTGAAGTACTAAGTTTAAGTTTCACATCCTTCCAGTCTTCACCGGAATTCTGAAAAACATTTGCTTTATATGTTAGTTGAACCGGAGCTGTAGCGGTAGTTGAACGCAGATCGTAGGAAGGAATCCATCCTGCATTTGCTACCATGTAACTCACATCAACTGTTGCAGTCACTGCCGATTCACAACTTACCGTTACGATCACCTGATGGATCGGTTCATAGACTTTTTTTGGTTGCTCGCTGTTCTTATATGTTCTCAGATCTGCCAACCGTGTGTTTACAAGAGTTGTTGCTGTTGCATTTTTTTGTTCATCTCTTTTGATCCTGTTGAGCTGAGCATTGATATCGTTTAATTTTAATCTGAAAAATTCCATCGCTTGTTTCAGGATCGGTAATGAATCACTTTTCCCTTCCCCGTTCGATAATTTATTCTTCA
Organism: Bacteroidota bacterium; assembly: GCA_049363815.1. Lineage (GTDB taxonomy): Bacteria > Bacteroidota > Bacteroidia > AKYH767-A > 2013-40CM-41-45 > JADKIH01. The sequence continues at coordinate 18,681 of JBMQEM010000022.1, read as the reverse complement.
TGATCATGTCCTTCTCCATTTGTAAAGCGATTCGTCGGTCAGTAAGTTCTTCCCTTCTGAAACTGATTTCTAACAGTGAATCTTCGAGGAGTTTAATTTCTCTTACGACCTCTTTCGGTAGACTTTCGTCAACCGGTTGGACCGGTTCAGGATATTTAATATTATGACGAACTTCAGTTACAATAAAATCCCCTTTTCCGCCGGCCTGAACACTCGTTGGTTTTATCTGCGGAGAGATTCCCTGAAAAATAAGATCAGTAACTCCCGGAGAAAGTGGAACAGAAGTTGACCGGAATACCTGTGCTCCCTGGGTGAAGACGGTTACATTTTTTACGACGGATTTGACAATTTTTTCATTCGACGCTTGTGCGGAAAGGGCAATACAAAGTAATGCCAAAAGAAACGGATTTTTCATTTTCAGCTATGTTAGAAGTTTGAATTTTGGATATCTGAAGGAAGAATTCCCTTCATTAAAAATTCAGATTACAACTACAGTGCCATTCCATAAATAGTTTGAAAAAAAAGCGGGGAAATTGAAGGGGCCTGGAGAACAAGAGCGGAGGATAGCAATCGTATTATTTCAAGGATACATTTTTCAATCAAATATTTCAACACATGATTAAAATTTTTTTAATAACACCATCAAGGCCCATTTCCCAAAGTGAAATGGGCCCATCCGGTGTTTCTGAAATTGATTGGTTAGATGAATCAGATCAGATGTTTCTGTCAATGATAACTTTCATGTCACTTAAGCTGGTCTTCTCAAGTTTCAGGACTAAATTCTGATTTTCTTTTATAATAATATTTTGGATTGAGATAAAGGGAGTTTCATTTTTAAATCCTGTGGCAATAATAGTAGCTTCTTCTCCAATAGGTAATTTTTGAACCTGACCATCTCTGAGGCCGAATAAAGAATTATTATCCTTTGCCTGTTGCCATCTCATGTAAACTTTTTGGTTCTTTAAGAGTAATGATACATATACTAAATCATATTCGGTTTTGTCAATTATATTAGCAGTAATATTCACTTCTTTCATTCGAGTGTCCTGGAAATATTTATCGATGTTGCTCCAGCCTGTGCCATTGACTTCATAGATATATGAATTTACCGCATTCTGTAAAAAGTAATTTCGGTTAACATTTGAAGTGATCTGCAGACTGGCTAAAAGATTGTTTGAAGCATTTTTTCGAAATGAATTGGCCTGAGCTGTAGAATCTGCCATCCTTTTTCTTTCAAGAGTTTCATTTTGTACCTGGATTCTTCTTTGATTTTCCTCGAATGCAATTTTGTCTTTTCTTTCTTTTTCAGCTTTTTGCTCTGCAATGGAAGCTTTCGCATATTCGTATTGTTCGAACTTTTTATTGTAGACAGACAATGCTTTCTTGTAATCTTCACCTGTGAATCCGGGAGATACACGGTATGAGACTTCTTTTTTACTTCCGGTCAACTCAGATAATATGGATGAAAATGTTATAATATAGATGCCTTCTTCATTTGTTTTTTTAAGATCTACATTTGTCCATGTTTGCCCTGCTTCCTTTGGGTCATAGTTAGGTGAATTACGTAATCTGAATTTTACATTTTTATATTGTGCCAGTTCAGGAAACTGAGCCGGGTCAAAATCAAGAGTTATAGTTGTATCGGAATCCGGTTTTATTACTTCCGGTTTTTTGGGAGCAACAAGTTGCGAAATATATTTTTCTGCCTTTTCAAGTTCATGATCGGTACTTGATGGTTTCAGAGGGAGTATAGAATCAGAATTTAAATCTGATTCATCTTTAATAGAAGTGCTGAAATTGATCTCAGCCATTTTATCTTCGGGGTTCACCCAATTCAATTTCATTTCCGAGCTGTCAAAATTTGCAGAAAATATTTTCATGTCAGATACCTTTCTTTCTGCAGGAACTGATATTCCAATCGATTTTCCTGTACCAATCAAAACCTGCTGATTTCCGGAATGAGCATTCAGGTAAACCATGCCACCACTTTGAAGAATTTTTCCGTTTGATGTGGTCGTCATGTTTCCAAATACGATATCACTGTTTGAAATTGCTTCCCGCAACTCAACCCTAACTTCTCCGGTGATCAAATTGCCATTTTGATCAGTAAATGTGTTTCCGCCGATAAATAATTTCGTCCCCGATTTGCCAATTAGTACTGTGTCTTTTCCGGCATCTATCAAGTAACCTGTTGTAGGTAGATTGTCTTTCGAATAAAAAGAAGAATAAAGATCGTTTACCGGCATTTTATCCCGGTGACATGCGTTAAGCAGGACAGTAGCAACTAGTAACAAGGTGAGGAGCTTTTTCATAGTGAATGGATTTTAATAGTTGATTTTAATATTAGTACCGAAAACCAAAAGAAGTAACCCGCATATGCTTAATTTTCTGCTTGAGCTTCCCAAATATTATTTCTGCGCTAATTCTGTGAGTTCTGCAGATTCTGCGGGAGAAAAAAAATATCACTCTTCTCCCATAGTAAATAATAATTTTTATAATTCCTGTTTTGGGTTACCTTTCGCCAACTTTTGTATTAACCTGAAAATGGCAGCTTTTAACGATGCAGAATTACTTGATATGCTGGCGGGATCTGATTCCGTTGCTTTCAGCTATTTGTATAAAGCACATTTTAATATGATCAGGAATCTTGTGGAAAAAAATTCTGGGACATATGATGATGCATCTGATATTTTCCAGGAAACACTGATCATCATTTTTGAAAAAGTCAGGGATAAAAAACTTCACATCAGTTGTTCACTTAAAACGTTTATTTATTCAATAGCCAGAAATCAATGGCTGAAGAAATTAAATTCACGCAAGAAAAATGTGCAATTAAAAAACTTTGAAGATTTTATCAGGGTAGAGGAAAGTGAAACAGAATTTAAGCAGGAGGTTGACCTAAAGAACCTTTTTGCAGAAATAGGCGAGGCATGCAGAAAATTGCTCATTCTCTTTTACTACAAAAAGAGGTCGATGGAAGAGATCAGTCTTGAGTTAAATTATTCTAATTCAGACACAGCAAAAAATCAAAAATATAAATGTATTCAGCGACTAAAGAAATTAGTTGCTGAAAAGAAATAATGGAACCGGATCAAACAGATATTGAATTGCTCGATCGTTATTTCAGAAATGAACTAACAAGTGAAGAGCTGGCTGTCTTGCAGTCGAAGATGAAAGATGTTGCTTTTGCTGCTGCAGCAAAAGCACATTTTGAGGCTTTGTCCATTGTACAAACTGCCGGCCGGATTGAATTAATGACGAGTCTGACAGCTATCCGGAAAAACATCGAGCTGGAAAATGGTTTTGAAAAATATAAACCAGCGAAATCAGGAAAAGGCAGTACCGGTGGAAGTGGTGGTGGTTTTTCTATGATAATCATTGCAGGGGTAGTGGCAATTGTGGCCTATTTCTATTCTACCGGTAAACTTGATCCAGCTGAAGTAAAAACAGCTTTCCCTTCTTCAGAGAAGATAGATACCATTTACCATTACAATGTTAAACGTGATACAATTTACGTTAACAAACGTGATACACTGGAAACCAAAGTTTCAAGGAAAGTTGTATCTGATACTGTATTTATCCGGCAGAAAATTCAGCAACCGGCCCGGAATTCCGTTGTTTCGGATACTTTTAGAATTCAATAGGACCAGGTTTTATTTGATCATTAATATTTGCCAAAAAAGTGAAGTTGGTCCAGTAATTAGGGAAATAAATGTGGAAAACGGCCGAATTTCGAGCATTAATTTTCAATAAAATCAACAGGCATTCCAAAATAATCCAATAAAACCTTTACTTTTGCCGCAATTATAAAATCACACCTGTAATGTCCGGCATTAAACTCACTTTCACACCCACTGCCCCAAGAAGATTAGGAACCATTTTCGTTGTTGACGATAATCCCATCGAGCGTTCTATGCTTATGGATTATTTTGAAAAATATCCGGGTATTGAAGTAAAAGGCTTTCCAAATGGAGATGATTGCCTGAAGGAGATCATTCTTTCCAGCACCTCTCCGGATATGATTTTGATGGATTATTTTCTGGATTCAGAAGTTGCTAATTCAAAAGATGGGTTAGAGATCCTTGTAAAATTAAAGGAAATCAGTCCCAATTCAGCAATCATCATGCACACTTCGGTAGACAATACACGCATCATTGACCTTGCAAAAAAGAAGGGCGCATACGATTACATAGTGAAAGGGATGGAAGGTTTCAAAAAACTTGATGTGATCATTGAGAAAGAGTTCTTGTTGAACACTCCATGATTTCCGGAAAACTGACTATAGTTATTTAGAATATTTTTTAAATTTTTTCATGCTATAAAGTATCCTTTTTTGGGTCAATACGTATCTCTTTTAAGTGATGATAAAAAGAATTATTTTTAAGGCGTAAAATCAGTTTTTCTAAGAATTCAATTCTGTATTTTCGGGTAGCAGTTCAGATCAGATAGCATTTCAAAATATATTAAGTATAAAACCCCACCATATACAATGAAAACAAAACTACTTTTCACTCTTTCAGCAATTGCAATTTTAAGCTTGCTGACAAATGTAAATGCACAGACTGTTCATTATGCAAAGAAAGGTCTTTCTCAGGGTTTCGAAAATGGCAATGCAATTGTTGCCGATGATTCAGGGAACGTTTATGTGACCGGACAGTTTGAATATACCACGGTATTTGATAACCGAACATTATCATCTTATGGGTCACACGATATTTTTGTTGCAAAGTATAATTCAAGTGGAAATATCGTCTGGATAAAAGGTGCAGGTGGAACTGATGGTGACATTGGAATGGGAATCGGAATCGATGCTCAGCACAATGTTTACATAACAGGTGAAATTGAAAAGACGGTTCGGTTCAGTTCGTCGATCAGCTTGACTTCTTCTGGCGGTAATGATGTTTTTATTGCAAAGTATGATGCTAATGGAAATGTTCGTTGGGCTAAAAAATTTGGTGATGCAAACAGTAGTGATAAAGGCCGTGCAATTGCTGTGGCACCGAATGGCAACTGTTATGTTACCGGGAATTTTTCCAATTCGATAACCATTGGTTCGAGTACGATCAGCAGTGATGGTGGAAATGATATTTTCACTGCAAAATTCGATGCAAATGGAAATGCAATCTGGGCGAAACGTGGTGGCGGCTCCCGTCAGGACCGCGGACATGGAATTGCAATCGATGCAAATGAAAATGTTTTTGTGACCGGAGGATTTACTTCACCTGCCAGATTTCATGGAACAACAATTACTAATTCCGGAAAATACAGTACGTTTCTGACCAAGTATAATTCCAGTGGTTCATTTCAATGGGTCAAAGCAGCCGGCGATTGTTGTGATACAACAGAAGCGAATGCTATTGCTCTGGATGGATCAGGTAATATTTATCTGACAGGTTCGTTTGCTGCACAAACGAAATTCAGTTCTACGGTACTGAATTCTTCCAGTGGAAGCAGGGACGTATATGTTGCAAAGTACAGTTCATCGGGTAGCGTTCAATGGGCAAAAAAATTCGGTGGCAGCGGTGAAGATGTTGGTTACGGAATAGCTGTTGACAGGAATACTAACAGGGTTCATGTAACAGGTTTCGTTACAACTTCCGGATCTATCAGCGGAAAACCATATACGTTTGCAGGATACAAGGATGTAATCGTTGCATCATATGATACTGATGGTACAATTAAGTGGGTAAAAACATATGGTGGTACCCGACGTGACATCGGCCTTGCAATTGCAACGAATTCTCAGGGATATCTCTATACAACAGGATTGTTCAATGGAACTGCTTCTTTCGGTTCGTTCACACTTGTTGGATATCCTAACCAGCCATGGGCTGATTTTTTTGTAGCGAAAATATCTTCTCCGGTTGTTTCTGCGCCACCTCAGAATTTCATTGTTGAGGATAAGGAAGCTGCAGGTACATCGACAGAGCGCAGACAGCTTTCAACTGATCAGGCCGGACTTGAAAGTTTAACTGTTTATCCAAATCCATCATCAACGCAATTTGAATTGGTTGCTGAAGAAGAACTTTCATACCGGGTCTATAATTCGCATGGACAATATATGGCTGGAGAAGATAATGTAAAGGGAAAACTATTTCTTGGAAATGATCTTTCATCCGGAATGTATTTTCTTGAATTGATTTCCGGAAATGAGAGGAGAATGATCACAATTATAAAATCAGAATGATATTCATCTGAATGAAATACAAATAAAAAAGCTTCGTTTTCTGAACGAAGCTTTTTTATTTAGATGTTATTTGAGAATGGCATCCAATTTTATCATTCAACAATGAATTTATCTGAATAAGAAGAATTCTTTGTCTGAAGGGTTAAAAAATAAAATCCGTTCTCCAGTTCTGAAATATTTTGTACAAAAGAGTTTTTATCATTGAATACAATATTTTTTTCAATGACAATTCTGGAGTTAATATCATAGATCTTTAAATATCCCTCATCAGACTCGGCTATCTCGGTTTCTATTTTCAAATACTCAGATGCGGGATTTGGGAATAATTTTAATTCTTTTCGTGACCCTGAAAGCGTACTAACATTAGTGACTTCTCCTGTGCAACTGCCTAGATCTTTAAAATTCAACGCCGGCATGGCCATAGGAGTTCCTGCAACGGCGTTTGATCCACTGATCGTAATCGGGATCAAAGAATTAGCAGGAGATCCTGCTGGTCCGATGCCAATATAAATTGTATTATTCATTACAAAGCAACCATAACCTCCTGCAGTATTTAAGTTCATTGGGTAGGTGTTCAGCAAATTTCCTGTTGAAGAGATCTCATACATGAATTGTGTTGTGGCACCTGATCCGGCGAAATAGTAAATTGTACCAAAAGTCGTAACACCAATATCAGCAACGGTAAAAACCAGATTGCTGTCAACCATGATGATATTTAATGCACTCCCCGTAAATCTTGAGATCGTAGGTGGCAATGAATACGCCATATAATATATGTACGGACCTGAAGCACCTGCATTGTGATACGTCACAGGGTCGTATAACAAGAAATTCCAGTTTGTTCCATCGTAATATTTCAGGCTGTCTCCATTTGATGAGTAGAAAAAATGCTGTGAAGTTCCGTTCATCAGATCATTTCCAACGGCTAAAGAATTTAAATTATATGTTGAAGATGCAACAATGCCATTATTGACAATGGTAGTACCATTGATCGTTAAAGAATAAACATCATTGGATGCTGAAACAGCGTAGAAAGTGTTTGCTGAACAATTGACCATGTTACTTGATGCAACATCACCTCCTTGACTGGTTTGTCCCTGTAACCATACCGGTGCAATACATAGGAGCAGATTTAAAACCAGGTTGATAGTTTTCATGATTCTCTTTTTTGTCAATAGCTAAGATAAAAAAAATGAATGAATCGATATTGAATTTGCTCTTTTGAGAATGATCATATTAACGTCTTGTAATTCAGACCAATACCTTGATGAATATTGTAAAAATTCTTAATCAAATTATCGTTATTTTTGCACTCTAATAAATTCAACCCGATAAACAATGAAAATGAAATCACTTACACACACTCTTGCATTATTATTAATAGTGCAGATCGCATCGATCCTTCCATCGAATGCTCAGGCATTGAAGACTCCCGCACCGAGTCCATTGCAAACAATTGATCAGGCTTTTGCTTTGTCAAACATCAAGATCGAATACTCCAGACCAAGTGTTAAAGGCAGAGTAGTTTATGGTGATCTTGTTCCTTATGGTAAAGTATGGCGTACCGGAGCGAATCAATCAACAAAGATCACTTTCGGTGATGATGTAAAGGTTGAAGGAGTAGCTCTGAAAGCAGGAACGTATGCTTTGTATACTATTCCTAACAAAGATAGCTGGGAGATCCTTTTCTATAAAGATCTGACGCTTGGTGGCAATGTTGCAGAATATAAGGCTACAGATGAAGTTGCACGTGTCAAAGGAAAAGTATCAGCTACAGGAATGAAAGTAGAAACGTTCACGATCAATATTGGTGATATTACTTCAACTTCAGCAAGTATTGATCTGATGTGGGATATGACAAAAGTATCATTTGGAGTAACTACAGAAATTGACGAGAAGGTTATGAAAAACATTGAGGCTGCATTAGAGAAAGATTCTCGTCCGTACTTCCAGGCTGCAAATTATTACTATGAAAATAACAAAGATCTGACAAAAGCACTTTCATGGGTTAATACAGCATCAGAACAAAATCCTAAAGCGTACTGGATGGTTCATTTGAAAGCAAAAATTCAGATGAAAATGAAAGATGCTAAAGGAGCAATTGAGTCTGCAGAGAAATCAATGGCGCTAGCAAAGGAAGATGGCAATGCAGATTATGTGAAGCTGAATGAAAAACTAATCGCTGAAGCTAAAGGATCAAAATAAAATAAACCAGGAGTTTAACCGGGATTACCGGGATATAGATTCAGAGAAAATGGGTTTAAGATTAGTGGAATTATTTATTTCCACTAATCTTAAACCCATTTTTTTTGGCAATGTTTTTTCGCTATCCAATTTCATGCGATCATAAAATCCATAACCCCATTATTCCTGAACTTCCGGTCGGAGTCTCTGGATCGAGAAAGCAAATATCATCACCAGTAAACACCCGATCACATTCAGCCATAGAAAGGCCGTCAGTTCAAGTAACCAGGAAATAACTACAAATACTTCAGCAAGAAGTGCCCCATAAAAAACCGATTTTCCATTTACACTTTTCATATAAAACGCAACCACAAAAATTCCAAGAATTGTTCCGTAGAATAATGAACCGAGTATATTGACAGCTTCAAGCAGGTTCCCCATTTTACCGGCATAGATGGCAATTACAACACAGAATAATCCCCAGCCCACAGTTGCCCATCGTGAAGCCGACAGGTACCAGTGACTGCTTTCATCTTTTTTAATGAGTCGTTTGATTATGTCCACTAATGTAGTTGAGGCCAGTGAATTCAACCCGCTTGCTGTTGATCCCATTGAAGCAAGAAAGATTATTGCTATCAGTAAGCCAATTAACCCAACCGGCAATTGTTTGGTTACGAAACTCAGAAAAACATAATTGGTATCATTCACATCAGCAAGCTTATTGTTCTTAAGAAGCAACTCAGAGACCGACTTTCTGATCTCTTTTTCTTTGTTCTCTGTAAGCCGAAGATGATTTCGGGAATCATCAATCATGGTTTCGTTTTCAGAATCTATTCCGGTTTTAAGGTTGTTAAGGTGAACTAATTTGCTTCCGTGCAATTCAACATAAGCAGATTCCAGTTTATTGAATTCATCTTTGTAAATGCTGTTCCGGATACTATTAACTTCAACCTCATTGAAAAAAACCGGTGGCTGATGAAATTGATAGAAGACAAAAACAAGTGTTCCAATCAGTAGGATAAAAAATTGCATTGGGATCTTAACAAAAGCATTCATGATCAGCCCAAGTCTGCTTTGAGTAATTGAACTTCCTGTCAGGTATCTGCCAACCTGTGATTGATCCGTTCCGAAATACGACAGTTGCAAAAAGAAACCTCCAATGATCCCTGACCAGATGTTATACCGGTTGTTAAGATCAAAATCTGTATCGATCAGGTTAAGTTTTTCCATTTTACCTGCAATATGAAGTGCATCTGTAAAACCAATGTTTTCAGGTAACATGTGTATGACCATAAATGCAGCGCAAAATAATCCGGAGAAAATGATGATCATCTGGAAAAGCTGTGAATGAGATACAGCTTTTGTTCCGCCATAAACGGTATATAAAATTACAATTCCACCAATGAATAGGGTAGTGTACGTAATGTTAACTCCTAAGATAGATGAAAGCACAATTGAAGGCGCATAGATCGTTATCCCCGTTGAGATACCTCTCTGAATCAGGAAAAGAAACGACGTCAGCATTCTGGTCTTGATGTCGAATCGTTTTTCCAGATATTCATAAGCAGTATAAACATTCAGTCTCTGGAAGATCGGAATGAACGTTACACACAGAACGATCATTGCAAGCGGCAATCCGAAATAGAACTGAAGAAACCGCATTCCATCATTGTATGCTTGTCCCGGTGCTGAAAGAAATGTTATTGCACTTGCCTGAGTTGCCATGACAGACAATCCGACATGATACCAGGGAAGTTTTTTGTCAGCAAGAAGAAAACCCCTGATATTTTTTGTGCCGCGACTTTTCCACATTCCATATGCAACTATGGAAAAAAGAGTCACGCCCATGACAAGCCAGTCGATCGTGCTCATTTGAAAAATTCAGTGAACCAGTGATAAAACAAGATCTGAAAAACGAGAAAGAGTACGACTGAAATATAGATACGCTTCCAGTTTTTTATTTCATGCGATCGGTTGTCATTCATACTAATTGTTTTTCGGTATGCTGAGCAGGTTGACGAATAATCTGTATGAGCCTGGAATACCCGCAGGTAATTCCCGGAAAAATACTAATCCTGTGTAAACAAAGTTTCCTTTACCATATTTTGCTACGATCAGGCTTCCTTCATTGGATTTTTCTCCCGGGTCGTTCATAGAAAGAACTTTTTGGTAAGCAGGATCCGCATCTGAAGCAAAATAGATTCCTCGTTCCTGTTTCCATCCTTTAAAATCGTCCTGTGTGATCTTATTCGGGAAATTAAGTGTTGTACTTAAAGGTTCATTAAAGCGGATCTCAGCATTTTCATCTGTTACCCTTTCTCTGGAAATATTAAAAGGGTAAGGAGAGATCTTGGAGATCAAAGGCCCTATCCTGTTATTGGTATTGTATTGTACAATAAAGTTCCCGCCTTGCTTAATATAGTCTAACAATTTCTGGTTATGATTCTGAAGCCAGTCATTTGTATTGTAAGCACGGATACCTGTAACGATGGCATCAAATGATGTCAGATTAATTTTGGAGAGGATTTCGTCGCTAAGAATAGTAACATTGTATCCGATTTGAATGAGGCATTCAGCAACTTCGTCACCGGCACCTGGAATATAGCCAATGTTTGTTCCTGCAAGTTTAATATCAGTACTGATAAGTTTAGATTTTGATTCAGTTAGCATGAATTGAAAAGGGATGTGATCATACTCCATTCTTTTTATACCATATGAACTTGAATCGCCATTTGAAAATACAGTAGCAGTAATAACTCCATTGGAAGACCCTGATGGCGGAGTGATCGTTGATTCAATTGTCCGGCTATTATTTTTAGCAGCTATTTCAACAGTAAATTCAGAAGGTTCTGCTTTCCATCCTTCCGGAATATTCAGTTTCACTTTACCTTTGACACTGTCTTCGTTTGCTGTTACAGTCAATTGTATTTTGGATGACTTTCCATTTAGAAACATAAAAGCTTTGGCGGAAAAGTCAGCAGCAATTGCTGGAAGAACTTCGAAAGGCCTGTATACTTCACCCTTTATCGGGTCTGTGCTTTTATACACCAAAGGTTTGTTGAGTGTTAAGTCAAGTCCTTCCACATTAATTTTAATTTGAACAGAATATGCGGCAGAATTTTCAGGTTGAAGAAGCATGACAGGATCTTTTACATTAAAAAATCCTTCAGCATGATTTGTTTTTAACCAATAAGGATCTGAGTAAGGTGTGTTCTTGTCCAGAACAATACTTCTCTTATAAGTATTCAGCTGATTTTTTTTCAAAGGGATCTCAGCGATTGTATCTGAATTAGAAGAATAGACGATGCTGTTGATCTTAACATTTGCATCGCTTCTGTTAATAGCCTGAAGTGTGATATCAGTTTTTTTTCCGGGTATACCGGAATAATTTGCCGATGCAGTTTCTATCCATATCCCTGCGCAGCTTAGAATTAAATTTTCCGTTTCTTTCAGCTTTTGGTTTTTCCATGCAGAAACATATTTACTTTTTTCCGGCAGACCTTTTAGAAGTTCATGAATTTCTTTTAACCCTGAGATACTTTTGTCTGGAGATTCCGGATTGAAATTTTCTATACAATCATTTATTTTATCTATGAGATTTGTTTCGTTACCGATTCTATTCCAGGTCTGATCAATTTTTTCAAACAGATCTGCTTTCACCGAATCACCTTTTATTAATTTGAAAAATTCTGTTTGATTTCCACGGGATCTTGCCGAACCGAATCCCTGACTTTTGTGCATGGAACGGCTTTCAGCAGCAATTTCGCCATAACTTTTTCCAAGCAATGAATTGTATCCGCCAACATCAACCTGAATCTGATCAGGCGATGTAGTATTGGTTGTGCCGAAATTGAATGTATTCCAGAAAACTCTTTTTACCTGCCAGGTATCAACAAATTTTAATTGCCATGCAAAACGGGTTGGATCTGCAGCAGCTTCGTATGCCTCTGAAGCAAGTATAGCAGATGCAGTATGATGTCCATGTCCGCCTTCACCGGTTGTTGGAAAACGGCAGATGAGAATATCCGGTTTGAAATTTCTTATGATCCAGACCACATCTGATAAAATTGTATCCTTGTTCCAGAAGTTAAAAGTTTCTTCAGGGCTCTTGGAATAACCGAAGTCATTCGCGCGACTGAAAAATTGTTCAGCACCGTCAATTCTTCTGGCAGCAAGCAATTCCTGTGTACGGATTATTCCCAGAAGTTCTGCTTGCTCTTTACCTACGAGGTTTTGTCCACCATCACCACGGGTCAGAGACAAGTATCCGGTGCGAAGTTTTTTTTCTTTACTCAGGTACGTGAGTAATCGGGTATTCTCATCGTCGGGATGTGCAGCAATGTACAGGACTGATCCAACTACATTTAGTTTCTTGATCCCCTGAAGGATCTCGGAAGAGGAAAGTGGTGGTTGTGATTGTGCAAAGATTCCTTTTGTCAGAAGGGTGATCAGGAAAACAAGAAATATTCGTTTCATAAATGAGGTCCGGTTTTAGATTGGGAAAATACAGTTTTAAAATTGAAATCACATTAAACCTACATGAATAGACTATAAATTAGAATTTTATTAGTTATTTTGCAGATTCAAACCGTTTGAAACAGATCTGTAGAAAGAAAATTCATGATTGGGCCCGAAGAAAATAGATCAGCGAAAGATAAAAAGACGTGGCTTAAAAAAGTAGGTGTTTACGGATTTTTATTTTTTTTGTTAAAAGGTCTCGTTTGGATTGCTATTGCAATCTGGGCATGGTGGGAAATGCAGTAAAAAGAAGATATAATTCCTTAGCTGCATTTTTATTCTTTGGTTTTTTTGAATGACAGCTGAAGTTCATAAGGAGAAAAATATTCCCGGAAACTCGCCACAAGGTGTGACTCAGATTTCAGAGGCGCTGTTTTTGCATATTCAAAGTTCAAAAATTTATAACTCTTAATTATGTACCGATCATTCATTGCGCTACTTCTGGGATTTGGATCACTAGCTGCCTGTGGTTCAGACCAGCCAAATGAATCTTCAATGTCGGCTAAAGATTCTGTCAGCAATCCCGTTGAATCAAGAAAACCGAATGCCGATTACAAGCCGGCGTTTGCAGGACAAACCCGTATCAGGAGTGTAAAAACAAAAACGACCATTGAGTATTCTGTTCTGACAAAAGATCTGAAAAGACCATGGGGAATTGTTTCCTTACCGGATGGAAGATTTTTAGTAACAGAAAAAGAAGGGGCTATGAGAATAGTTTCGAAGGAGGGAAAAGTAAGTGAGAAGATAACCGGTATACCGAAAGTAAATTCAGATGGACAGGGTGGTTTGCTGGGTTTGTCGATTGATCCGGCCTTTAAAAACAACCGGATGGTTTACTGGTCTTATTCTGAAAATAGTTCACAAGGTAATCTTACAGCAATTGCGAAAGGAAGGTTATCTGACGATGAAAAGATAATAGAGAATGCAAAAGTGATCTACCGGGCTACACCGGCATATGATGGAACGCTTCATTATGGCGGAAGAATTCTGTTTGACAGAACCGGAAATCTGATCATAAGTACAGGCGAACGATCAGATCTTGAAACCAGACCACAGGCTCAGCAGTTGAATTCTGGTCTTGGAAAAATAATCCGAATTACGACTGATGGAAAAGCAGCTCCCGGAAATCCATTTTTAAACAATGATAAGGCCCGGCCTGAAATATATTCTTATGGTCATAGAAATGTTCAGGGACTTGCTTTACATCCTGTGACCGGTGAACTTTGGGAAAGTGAATTTGGTCCGAAGGGCGGTGATGAGATCAACCTGATTCAGCCGGGTAAGAATTATGGATGGCCAACGATCACTTATGGTTTGGAGTATTCAGGACAGAAAATTGGTGCAGGTATTACAAAACAAGATGGATTAGAGCAACCTGTTTACTATTGGGATCCTGTACTTTCTCCAAGCGGAATGACATTTTATAGTAGTGATCTGGTCCCTGACTGGAAAAACAATTTGTTCATCTGCGGACTGAATAGTAATCATATTGCACGCCTTGTGATCACAAACAATAAAGTAACCGGCGAAGAACGATTGCTGGAAGATGAAGGTCAGCGCTTTCGTGATATTACTATGGGAAAGGATGGGAACATGTATGCTATAACAGATGAAGGGCGATTATACAGGATAGGAAAGAAATAAATATTCTTTCAGTATCCCGGAATTCATGTTAGTTTTGCAGATAATAATGGAATAAAAATTTATTCCTGTAACGTCCGCACAATGTTTCAAAAAGCTTGTTCACAATTGCGTCACTCCATTTTTGGAGTGAGAGCCGGTATTAAAAATCAGGGGCAGATCACTTATTCATTAGGATCAGGATTTCTGATAGCGCCTGATATTATTGCGACTACGGCTCATGGCATGCGCGATCTTGCGACTGGTGTTCATCATAATTTCTTTGAAGTGATCTGTTCAGCCGATATCGGGAAACATCCTGTTCCCGCTGAACTGATATTTCAGGACCCTTCTACAGATGTTGCTTTTCTCAGAGTGATAAATGGAAATTACAATTCAGTTGTAACAATGAGCGGTGAGTTTGTAAACAAAGGAACAATGATCGGTACACTTGGATTTCCTTTGTCGGAAATGACCAATGGGGTATGGATCCTGAAAGAGCGTTTTCAGCATGGATTTGTAAGCGGATTTTATCCGCATAATTTTTATGGACATATGATCCAGTTTTACGAAACTGATAATCTTATGTACAGTGGGTCGAGTGGTTGTCCGGCATTTACTTCAGATGGAGTTGTTATCGGAATGCAATGTGGAAATTTAAATTCCAAACAAGGAAATCAATTATCGATCTCTATTGTTGCAACTGCTGCTTCTATTCTCGATTTAGCAAAAGCGAATTCTTTGTTGACCTAGGAAGGGAGATTTAGCGGTTAAAGGGTTAGCAGGTTAGCAGGTTAGCAGGTTTACAGGTTGCAAACCTGCAAACCTCATACAACCTCTTTTCCCAATTCGCATATAAGTATGAAAATGCACAGCTACAACTCTCAGTTGAAATTCCGTTTTACTTATGTATTACCTTTGTCATCCAAATTTGTAAAATGGAAACTATAAAAACAGATGCATTTGAACTTGCATTGAAATTCATACATGAAACGAATGTAAATATTTTCCTTACTGGCAAGGCCGGAACCGGTAAGACAACATTTTTGAAATACCTGAAAGAAAATCCTGTGAAGAATATGGCAGTTGCTGCTCCTACAGGAGTTGCTGCAATCAATGCCGGTGGTATAACATTACATTCTATGTTTCATCTTCCCTTTGGACCGTTTATCCCGGCAAACAGGGTTACAACAATTGGAATAGATAAGAAGACTTTGCTTTCCCGGTTGCGGTATAATTCAGAGAAATTGAATTTTTTTAATTCACTAGAATTACTTGTCATCGATGAAGCTAGTATGGTTGCAGCTTATACTGTGGATGAAATTGATTTGATACTCCGGACTGTCAGACACAAACAAATTCCATTTGGCGGTGTTCAGGTATTATTCATTGGGGATCTGTACCAATTGCAACCGGTAGTAAAAGACGATGAGTGGAAATTGCTGAAAGAATATTATTCATCAAATTTCTTTTTCGATAGTCTTGTGCTGAAGGAAAATATTCCTGTTATGGTAGAATTGAAAAAGATCTTTCGCCAGAAAGATGAAAGCTTTATTGATATTCTGAATGGCTTAAGGGAAAATACCCTTACAGAACAGCATCTAAAAGCGTTGAATCAACGGATGAAACCTGATTTCATGTCTAAAGATGGTGATGGATATATTACACTTACAACTCATAACGTCAATGCGAATAAGATCAATGAAATAAAGCTCAACAATCTGAAGAAAGCAAGCTTCAGATATGAAGCAACAATTGAAGACCAGTTTCCTGATCACATTGCTCCTGCTGAAAAAATTCTGACTCTGAAAGAAGGTGCGCAGGTGATGTTCATTAAAAATGACCCTGAAAAAAGATTTTTTAATGGAAAGATCGGTGTCATAGAAGAATTATCTGACGATGAGGTTGTCGTCAATTGCAATGGAGATAAGATCAATGTGAACAGATATGTCTGGGAAAACGTTAAGTATGCTGTAGACCCTTCTACAAAAGAGATCAAAGAGTCAGTGATCGGGACATTCACTCAATACCCATTGCGACTTGCATGGGCAATCACTATTCATAAAAGTCAGGGTCTGACATTTGACAAAGTAGTGATCGATGCTGAGAATGCATTTGCAAACGGACAGGTATATGTTGCGTTAAGCCGTGCGACTTCGCTCGAAGGTTTAATTCTGACCAGTCCGGTCAACAATCGCTTCCTTGGTCCACATGCTGATCTGAAAAGCTGGCAGGAAAACAAACATGATGAAAATTCACTTCCGGTGCTTTTCGAAAAGGCGCGACAGGAGTATTTAAAGCAAGTTTTATTTGGAGTTTTTTCATATGATCAGTTTCTTTTTTATCTAATCAGACTGAATAAGGAGATCTCTGAATTTCTGATAGATGAATCTATCCGTAAGTGGCACCGTGATTTTACTACAATGCATGAAAATCTGCTTTCTACCTCAACTAAATTTAAACAACAACTTCAGGAGATCTGGAACGAAGGCGGAGAACCGGCTTCAAATGAAAAGTTGCAGGCCAGAGTAGGCGAGGGTGCAAAGTATTTTGCAGAGCAATTACTTGTCTGGAAAGAAATGCTTGCTTCACATCCGGTAAAGATCACCAACAGAAAACCGGCACGTATAATTGATAAAGCTCTGGAAGAAATAAATGAACACATCACTTTTAATCAAATAAAAACCGGTCTGTGTAAAGCAGGCTTCAGCATGAATGAATTGGTTACTTGGAAAAAGTACCTTCCGAAGAACATTGAGACGGTCAGAACAACATACGTTTCATCTGCAATGGAAGGAGTTGCTGAGCAGCGGACTGAATTATTCGGAATACTCTCGTCATACCGGAATGAAAAGGCAGAAGAAGTAGAACTTCCCCCTTACCTTATCTTCAGTAATGAAGCGATAAGGAATTGTTGTGAACTTTTACCGGGTGACGAAACTTCATTATTGGCAATGGGTGGATTTGGAAGGACAAAATTGTCGGAGTATGGAGCAGATGTATTAAACCTGGTTCGAAAGTATTGTGAGGAGAATGATCTTGAATTAAATTATACCAAAGAAAAGAAGAAGCCTAAAATTAAAAGTATTTTTAAGAAGTCGGAAAATTTATCGGTAACTGTGAATGAGACGATTGCTCTGATCAAATCAGGTAATAGTATTAAAGAAGTTTGTGCGAAAAGGAAACTTGCTGAATCCACCATTGAAGGGCATCTTGCTCTTGCTGTACAGAATAATCTGATCCAGATCGAAACAGTGATGGACATTAGTGAAATTGAAAATATACGGAAATACTTTCCCGATTCGTCAACTGACCTGAAGGCCGCCCGGGAAAAGTGCGGGAATAAATATTCATTTGGTAAATTGAAGCTGGTTCAGGCCTGGATCATATCCAACAAGACCAGAGAAACGGTGAAACGCTGATCCGCAGATCAATATTGAAAAATTATATTCTCAGTTGTATTTAAATGTCGCCAATAATATATCTTACAGCACATTTAATATCATCCAGATTATGGTTCAGGAATCGATCTACAATTTGATCAGACGGGTTGAAATTTTCAACGACTTGCCTGAAGATCTGTTGAAGGATTTTTCGGATAAACTGAATATAGAAAGTTATTTACCCGATACAACGATCATACAAAAAGGGGATCATGGTGATTCCATGTTCGTTATTGCATCGGGAAAAGTAAAGATTCACGACGGAGATCATGTTGTTGCCTATACAGATGCCGGAAACTTTTTTGGAGAATTTTCCTTGCTTGATGCCGGTCCAAGATCGATGTCGGTGACTACCACTGAAAAAACTGATGTTATTCCATTTACCCGTGAATTATTTTTCGAGTTGTTTCAGAGTCAACCTGAAGTGGCGAAGAAAATCACAAGTGCCCTGACAAAGCGATTGCGAAAACAAAATGAATCGATCATCGAACAATTGAGAAGCCGTGAAGAACAGCTGACCAGGTTGGTAGATGAGCGGACAAAAGAACTTCAGATCAAGAATGAATTGATCACAATAAAGAATCGTGAGATCACTGATAACGTTAATTATGCCAAACGCATACAGTCTGCAATTCTTCCTGATGAGAAAAAAATATTGCAGTCTTTCCCGGAGTCTTTTGTCCTCTATCTTCCAAAAGATATAGTGAGTGGCGACTTTTATTCTTTTTT
>JBMQEM010000021.1:0-2392 GCA_049363815.1 Bacteroidota bacterium | reverse complement strand
CCCAATGATTGGATGTAAGTGTGCTGTGTGTACATCGACCAACTTCAAAGACAAGCGATTACGGTCGTCTCTGATGGTTGAATCCGGCTCGCATCGATTTGTCATTGATTCTGGTCCTGATTTCAGACAGCAGATGCTGAGAGAGAAAGTCGATAGTCTCGATGGAATTATATTTACTCATGAACATAAGGATCATATTGCCGGATTGGATGACGTTAGAGCATTCAACTATCTGCACAAGAGGCCAATTGATGTTTTTGCGAATCTGAAGGTTCAGGAAGCCTTAAGAAGAGAGTTTTTCTATATTTTTAATGGCCATGATTATCCTGGTATTCCAAAGATCAGTTTACATACTATTGATGAACAACCTTTTGTAGCAGGAGGTATTGATTTTATTCCCATTCCCGTTATGCATATGAAACTACCCGTTCTTGGGTTTCGAATAGGAGATTTTTCATACATCACTGATGCGAATTACATTTCTGATGACTCCAAGAAATTATTGATGAATTCTGATGTCCTGGTATTAAATGCTTTAAGGGTTGAAAAGCATGTTTCCCACTTTAATCTGGCTGAAGCGATTGAACTGGTCAATGAACTGAACCCAAAGGTCACCTACCTGACACATATTTCTCATCAGCTTGGAAAGCATGATGAGGTAGAAGAGGCCCTGCCATCTAACATCCGTTTGTCTTATGACGGATTAGTAGTGATGACGGAATAGTTTTTTTTGTTGATACCTTTTATTTAGGTATTTGATATAAGATATTATCACACATTGATTTAAAGATTTCAAGATCTATTTATACTTTTTTGATCCGGCCTCAGTATTTTGACAGTATTCGGTTTCGAGGTTTTTAGGACGTCCCCTGACGGGACTTGCGGTAGTACAATGTCAGAAAGCCACAGTCTTCTCAAATACCCTTTTGACAATTGAATTATGGATTTGGATTTCCAATAACTTTAGGCTTCAGCAGCAACCATTATTGACCAAAGTTTGCTAATTTCGCACGACTTAAAAAAGCGGAATTTTATGTTTGAAAATTTATCGGACAAACTCGAAAGAGCCTTTAAAGTACTTAAAGGCGAAGGAAAGATCACTGAGATCAATGTGGCGGAAACGCTGAAGGAAGTTCGGAAGGCATTACTTGATGCCGATGTTAACTTTAAGGTTGCAAAGCAGTTTACAGATACGGTTAAGGAAAAAGCTTTAGGTCAGAATGTACTGACGGCAGTATCTCCCGGCCAATTGATGGTTAAGATCGCTCATGATGAGTTGGTGAACCTGATGGGCGGTGATAAGGTGGATATTAAGATTGACTCCAATCCTTCCATTATCCTGATGTCAGGATTACAAGGATCGGGTAAGACGACATTATCAGGTAAGCTTGCAATGTTTCTGAAATCGAAGCGACAGAAGCTTCCGCTTCTCGTTGCCTGCGACGTCTATCGTCCTGCTGCCATCGATCAGTTGAAAGTTCTAGGTGAACAAATAGGAGTGCCTGTATATAGCGAAGAAGGAAATAAAAATCCTGTCGAGATCGCAAAGAATGGTATTGCTTTCGCAAAGGAATTCAATCATAACCTGGTCATCATTGATACTGCCGGCCGACTGGCGATTGACGAGGAAATGATGAAGGAGATCGAAGCGATCAAAAAAGCGATCAATCCGCATGAGATCCTGTTTGTGGTGGATGCCATGACCGGACAAGATGCTGTAAACACTGCAAAGACCTTCAATGAAAGACTAAATTTCGATGGTGTTGTCCTTACCAAATTAGATGGTGATACCCGTGGTGGTGCTGCTCTTTCCATTAAAGCAGTTGTCAATAAGCCGATCAAATTTGTAGGTACCGGTGAAAAGCTGGACGCACTGGATGTTTTCTATCCTAGTCGTATGGCTGACAGGATTCTCGGCATGGGTGATATCGTTTCACTTGTTGAGAAAGCACAGGAGCAGTTTGATGGAGAAGAGGCTGCAAAGCTTCAGAAGAAGATCCAGAAAAACCAGTTTGGTTTTGATGATTTTCTTGGACAGATCCAGCAGATCAAAAAGATGGGAAACATGAAAGACTTGTTAGGCATGATCCCGGGAGTAGGCAAAGCAGTTCGTGATGTGGATATCAGCAATGATTCTTTCAAACATATCGAAGCGATGATCCATTCAATGACAGTTGAAGAAAGAAAAAATCCGGCGATCATTAATGGCAGTCGTCGTCAGAGAATAGCAAACGGAAGCGGTACAACCATTCAGGATGTAAATAAACTCATAAAGCAATTTGATGAAATGCGAAAGATGATGAAAGTTTTCTCCAACAAGGATCAGGCTGCAAAGATGATGAGGAATATGCCGGGGATGAGAAGATAGTTTTCTTTTAACGAATAACGAATA
>JBMQEM010000020.1:0-9783 GCA_049363815.1 Bacteroidota bacterium | reverse complement strand
TGAAGAAACAACTGAACCGATAACTCTGGAGCATATGAAATTGCTCTTAGGAAGTATTGGGAAGCTGGACCATTTCATTCTGGATGTATTGGATTATTGCAGAAGCAAACGTCTTGAGATTAAGCCGGAGCGAATTGACTTTAAGGAGTTGATCGAAAATATTTCTGATAACCTCAGACATATGAATTCCGGTAACAGAAATGTGGATATTAAGATCACCATCACGCAAAATAAAGAATTTTGTTCTGATAGAATAGGTGTTGGAATCGTTTTGAATAATCTTGTATCGAATGCTATCAGATATCAAAATCCAATGTCAGAGCGGCCTTTTGTAGATATAGAAGTTGAAGCCACAGATAAAACTGCTAATATTATTGTTAAAGACAATGGTATTGGAATCAGTAAAGAGGGTCAGACAAAGATCTTTGATATGTTTTATCGGGTTTCTGATGAAACGGACGGAACAGGTTTAGGATTGTTTCTGGTCAAAGAAACAATTGAAAAACTTAATGGAAAAATAAATGTAGAGTCGGAATTGGGAAAAGGTTCAATATTTCAGATACTGATTCCGAATAATGTGATTTAAATACGAAAAAAATTATGTCAGTAGAAAACGGTAATCCGATTTACAAAAGAGTGATGATCATTGATGATACCTATGTGGATCGTTATGTAGCAGAGAGAAATATTCTGAAGTATGGTATTTCAAGTGAAGTTATAAGTAAAGAATCCGCTAAAGCTGGTTTAGAATATTTGAAATCTTGTGAGTCAAATCCGTCATTACTGCCTGAGTTGATCTTTCTGGATATCCGCATGCCTGAAATGGATGGTTTTGGTTTTTTGGATGAATATGAAAAGTTGCCTGAGGCAGTGAAAGGAAATTGTGTTGTAATGATGCTGTCAACTTCCCTGAATCCAGAAGATCATGAAAGAGTGAAAGGCAACAAATACGTCAGTCGTTTTCTGAACAAGCCCCTTGATAGGGAGAAAATTGAAATCTTGTTGAATAATTGATTTTTTTAAATTGAAATGTGTTAGTTGTATATGAAAAAAATTTAACACTAAGATCACTAAGTTTTTAGCACAAGATCACAAGTGGCTATTCATAAATGAATTGTCCGTGTTCTTGTGCTAAAAACTTAGTGAACTTAGTGTTTTATTTTTGGAGTTATAAAATTCGAAAGCACCAAGACCATTAAAAAATAAAACAAAGGCTCCGTCTCATACCGCATTCTGGCTGCTTCATTCGGATCAATTGTGCAATAGATAAATCCTGTTATCAATATCCAGTGCAGAATAAATTTTATTTCAAATGTCAACGACTTGTACTTTGATAACATTAGAATAATGGTAACCGGATACAGTAGAGTATACAATGAAAGTCTGATAAACGAATAACCCCCAAGGGATGATTTGATTTTAATATTAGGCAGATCGAACCAGTCGAAGAGAAAAGAGTTGTTCCAGAAAAATGCATTTTCGCTTTTGTTATTGTATTCGTCAATCGCCGGACTACCGAAATAACTGAAGGTGCCGTATGCAATAGTGAGAAATGAATATTTTAATTCCCAATTCTCCCTCGTTTCTTTTTCATAATTTTTAGAGATTGGAATTGTCCGGACGTTATGCAATGTTGCCGGATCATTCAATAATTTATTTCCTGTAAATTTCTTAATCAATTCGGAATTTTCATCATACATACCTTCGTATTCAAAAGGTAATTTATATCTTCCCCGACTATTGAAATTATTTATTTCTTTTCTCAAGTGGTCAGGATAATGTGCTGAAATATTTTGCCCGAAAAGACTTGAACCACTCCAGAAACCATATTGCACATAATTTTTTGAATACCATAATAGTGGAATTAGTAATAAAAGCAATCCCGGGATCATTTTATTAAATGGAATTAATTTTCTGAAAGACATTAATAGTAACAGGATCCAGAGTGGGTGGTAAGAGGCTCGTAAAAGCGATAGCACTACAAATAGTAATGCAATCAGATTGAATTTATTTACAACAGATTTGTCAGAATAAAGAATTTGTAAGCATGCGATGCTCAGAAAGAAGAGTACTGCCGGATAATAATAAAAGCTGAACCAGATAAAATGTAAAGGATTTCCTAGCAAAAGGAAGGCGAAAAGTGCTGCATGGCCTATTTTTAATTTCCGGAGCAAATTGTAAAACATAAATGTTCCGGCGATCTGCATGATCATAAAAGATGCGAGGCAAAATATATAGAAGGGTAAGTGAATCTTGTAGCAAATGCCTGCGATAAAGTTTAAGAGAGGTGGGTTTGTGTGGAGATGAAAAATATTTTGAAAAAAATTTTCCTGAAAAGCATATTCCGGTAACCAGTAAATTCCGGGATCAAATTCGTAATGGATGAGTCCTGTTGTTTGGACCAAAAGATGACCTGCTGTTATCCAGAAAATCATTATCCATTTAAAATTAGCAGGCTTCATTTCCATAGTTGTGGGTGAATATAGACAAAACCTTGCATTTAGGAAATTCATCTGAAAAGCAAATTGAAGACTTAATTTTAGTATTATTGATATTCAAACAAAACTGAAATGAAGCTAAAGTTTACACTACAGTTTATTCTTTTTTTCTGGATTGAATCTATGTGTGGCTCGCCTGCAACAATTTCAGAGAATATTAAAGTAGATCAGTTTGGTTATCGACCGCTGGATGAGAAAATAGCTGTTATTTCAAATCCAATAATCGGCTACAATGACACAGCAACATTTATCCCGGGAAGTGTTTATCAGTTACGTGAGTGGAGTACGGATGCTGTGGTTTTCACAGGAAGTCCGGCCTCGTGGAACAGTGGTGCCACGCAAAGTCAAAGTGGAGATCAGGTTTGGTGGTTTGATTTTTCCACTTTTACCTCTCCCGGAGTATATTATGTTTTTGATGTTTCAAATAATGTCGGTTCTTATCGTTTTGAGATTGATGAGTGTATTTACAATAATGCCTTGGTGCAAACTGTACGGATGTTTTATTATTCTCGATGCGGAGCAAGAAAACTTGCGCAGCATGCCGGTGCAGGATGGGCAGATAATTCTTGTCATAAAATGACGGATCAAGATGATGACTGCAAATTATACAACAACAGAATAAGTAGTACTTCCAAAGATCTTACCGGCGGATGGCATGATGCGGGTGATTATAATAAATATGTGAACTTTGCGTGGGGAACATTGATTGACCTATTACTGGCATACGAAGAAAATCCATTGATATGGGGAGATGATTATAATATCCCTGAAAGCGGAAATGGAATTCCTGACCTCCTTGATGAAATTAAGTATGAGTTGAGCTGGCTTCGTAAAATGCAACAAACGGATGGTTCAGTTCTATCGATCGTAGGTGGTGGTGCTGCAAGTCCGCCGAGCAGTGATCAGAATTTCAGAGTCTATGGTCCTGCTACCACTTCTGCATCATTTACAGCTGCCGGTGTTTTTGCATTGGCTTCGATTCAGTTTGCTTCGATTGGACAAACCTTTGATGCTTTCTATTATAAAAATGCTGCATTAGCTGCATATGATTGGGCGGTTGCAAACCCTGGTATAACATTTTATAATTCAGGTTTACTCGGCGCTGGCGAACAGGAGACTGATAATTATGGTTTGGCTGCGAGAAAATTTACAGCAGCAGTTTTTCTTTATGCATTGACCACAGATCAACAGTATCGTACGTTTGTGGATGCTAATTATCAGGATCTGCATTTGCTTCAGTGGATATATGCATATCCATTTGAAGGTGTTGAGCAGGATGCACTTTTGTACTATACCAAAACCCCCGGTGCAACGACATCAGTCATAAATGATATAATTAGTGCTTACACTTCTTCAATGGTTTCAAATAATGCTGACAACCTTCCTGCATATTTAAGTAGAACCGATGCGTATAGTGCATGGCTGGCAGATAATAATTACACTTGGAACAGTAATCAAACGAAATCCAAACAGGCAAACATGTATTTAAATATGAATGTCTATAATCTAAGCACGGTAAATCAAAATAATTTTACCAATGCAGCTGCAGGGTATGTCCATTATTTCCATGGTGTAAATCCTAATTCGAAAACATTTATAAGCAATATGGGTTCTTTTGGGGCAGAAAATTCTGTTTCTCAATTTTATCATGCATGGTTTGAAAACGGAAGTCCGCTCTGGGATGAAGTTGGCGTATCCACTTATGGTCCGCCACCAGGCTATATTCCCGGTGGTCCAAATCCCGGATATTCGCTAGATGGTTGCTGCCCGGGTTCATGTGGAAGTCCGATTAATAATGCACTCTGTAATATAAACGTAACACCACCAATGAATCAACCGATTCAAAAGTCTTATAAAGATTTTAATGATAACTGGCCATTGAATTCATGGACAGTAACAGAAGCCGGGATTTATACAAATGCTGCTTATGTAAAAATGATTTCGAAATTTGCTTCACCTTTGTGTCTTCCTACAACTATTTCTGCGTTGGATTTATCAGGGAAAGAGAAGATCATAAAATCAATCTTTCCTTCGCCATCAAAGAATGTAGTGACAATTATTTTTAACAGAATGCTTTCAGAGGAAAAGATTTCTTTGTTTGATATCAGTGGAAGAATTGTTTTTGTAAGGTCAATTGAAAATGAAAATTCGATGCAGATTGATTTATCAGGGTTAACATCCGGAATCTATGTTTTGAAAGTTAATTCAGGAGAGACCATTGAGGTTGCCAGAATTGTAAAGCAATAATTTGACTGCTACTTTAAAAGTTTTTTGTTTCTCGTTTCTCGTCTTTCGTGGGCTCGCGAAAAACAAAAGGCGAAAAATGAGAGACGAGATCCGAAAAGAAGCACTTTAGATGTATAATTATGCACTTCAAGCAATTGAATTTTACCGTTTGAGACAGAAATCATTATTTTTGAAGCACAATAAGATTAACTTGTTGGCTTAAATAATCATTTCACCCAAATGCATTTATACAAACGACATTTATTCCTCCTGATTCTGATCTTTAATTTCATAGGCTGTGGTAAGAAGCAGGAGAAAATTCAACCTACTGTTGAAGCCATAACGGAGTCGGTGTATGCCTCCGGAATCATTAAAAGCAGAAATCAATATCAGGTTTATTCAACAGTGAATGGTTTGCTGAATGAGATAATGGTTAATGAAGGGGATGTAGTAAAAAAAGATCAGCCTATTTTAAGATTGTTGAATGAGTCTTCAAAAATAAATACAGCCAATGCCCGACTTGCTGCTGAACTTGCCGAAAAGAATATCAATGGCGATAAGTTGAATGAGCTGAAAGCCAATCTCGAATTTGCGGCCTCTAAACTGAAGAATGATTCAGTACTTTTCGTGAGACAGAAAAATTTGTATGCTCAACAAATCGGAACATTAATAGATCTGGAGCAAAGAGAACTTGCTTATTCAAATTCGCAGACTAATTTTCGTTCTGCAAAACTCAGATATGATGATGCGAAAACCCAGGCTGATTTTGCTGCACGGCAAGCAAAGAATAACTTGAATATAAGTACCAATGTTCAGAATGATTTCATAATAAAAAGTGAAACCAATGGACGTGTTTACAGCATTCTGAAAGAAAAAGGAGAACTTGTCAATACTCAAAGTCCTGTTGCAATTATCGGCGATGCTGAAGTATTCGAGCTTGAATTGCAGGTTGATGAATACGATGTTACTAGGATAAAAGCTGGTCAGAAAATTCTGTTAAGTCTTGATAGTTACAAAGGAAAAATATTTGAAGCCGTTGTAAGGCGAATTGATCCTATTATGAATGAGCGGACACGTTCGTTTAAAGTAGAAGCAGATTTCGTTCAGAAGCCCGATGAACTTTTTCCGAATTTAACTGTGGAAGCAAATATTGTTATTCATACAAAAGAAAAGGCATTGACAATTCCAAGAACTTATCTTGTCGATGATCAATTTGTATTAAATGAAAAAGGGGAGAAGTTAAAAGTGGTTGTCGGATTAAAAGATTACAACAAAGCAGAGATCCTAAATGGCATTTCATCATCAGACTTTATCTACCTTCCTGTTAAATGAATCTCCGGCTGATCTTTAGTATTTCTAAATCTCTTTTGCTTGCCAGATTGAAGCAGACTGTTGTTGCAGCAGTTGGTGTCACGTTCAGTATTACGATGTTCGTAACGCTTTTAAGTTTCATGACAGGCTTGAATATTATGTTGGATGGTCTGATACTTAATCGCACACCACATGTACGCTTATTCAATGACATCAAACCTTCAAAAGTTCAGCCGATTGATGCCTCACCCGAATTTAAAGGAGATTATAATTTTATCAGTTCGATAAAATCGGGTGCCGGACGTAAAGAGATCTATAATAGCGGCGCGATCATGCAACAGATAAATAGTGATGAACGTGTTTTAGGATTAGCTCCGCGGATCAATGCTCCTGTTTTTTTTAACGATGGTGCTATAGAGATCACTGCATCTATCAATGGTGTAGATGTTCAGGAAGAGACCCGGCTTTTTCACTTCAATGAATATGTTACAACAGGAAATCCTATCGATCTGAAGAATGTTTCAAACAGTATCATTCTTGGTAAAGCACTTGCGCAAAAATTACTGGCAAATGTAGGAGATGTAGTACAACTCACGACCTCGCAAGGTGAGCGGTTTCCATTGAAAGTCGTAGGATATTTTGAATCCGGCTTACTTGATTTTGATAAGACGCAGGCTTATGCCTCAATTGGAACTGTTCAGAAGATCTTGGGAAAAGATAAAAGTTATGTGACCGATCTTCAGGTTAAGCTGAAAGACATTTTACTTGCACCTGAAGTAGCAAAAGAATATGCAGAACTTTTTCAAACGGATGCAGAAGATATTCAGACAGCCAATTCGCAATTTGAAACAGGTAGCCGTGTTCGATCAATAATATCTTATTCGGTTGGAATTACACTTCTTATTGTTGCGGGATTCGGCATCTATAACATTCTCAACATGATGATCTTTGAAAAAATGGAGACGATTGCTATACTGAAAGCAACGGGCTTTGCAGGGATAGATGTAAAACGGATTTTCCTCACCATTGCAATGACAATAGGATTTGTAGGAGGAATGGCGGGATTACTTTTTGGGTTTCTGTTATCATCTTTGATCGATCAGATTCCTTTCAATACAGCAGCATTGCCAACTGTAACAACGTTTCCGATCAACTACAATATTGTTTATTATTTCATTGGAGGAATTTTTTCTTTGATCACAACCTACTTCGCAGGATTTTTCCCGGCACGCAAAGCAGGGAAAGTTGATCCTGTTGTTATAATCAGGGGGAAATAATATGAGCGAAATAATTTTAGAATCCAGAAGTATCAATAAGAATTTTCATGATCCTGTTACAGTTCAGGTGTTGAAGGATATCAATTTCAGAGTCAGTAAAGGTGAATTTGTATCTGTAGTGGGTAAGTCGGGTTGTGGAAAATCAACGCTCTTATATATTCTTTCGACGATGGATACAGATTATACAGGTGAATTACTGATCGATGATATTTCAATGTCAGGCAAAACAGAGAGTGAACTTGCTCGGGTCCGCAATGAAAAAATAGGTTTTGTATTTCAGTTTCATTATTTATTGAATGAATTTTCTGCTTTGAAAAATGTAATGCTACCGGGTTTGAAACTTGCCAAGTATTCAGAACAGGAAGTAGAGCATCGCGCTATGGAGTTAATGAAAAAACTCAGCATTGAGCAGTTAGCGTTGAAGAAAGCAAATCAATTGTCAGGTGGCGAGAAACAGCGTGTAGCTATTGCGCGTGCCTTAATCAATGACCCTGACATTATCATGGGCGATGAACCAACAGGTAATCTCGATAAGAGGAACAGTGAAATAGTTTTCGATATTCTCAAGCAGTTAACAATAGAATTCAAGCAAACAATGTTAATAGTAACTCATGATCCGGAGTTTGCGGAGAAGACGCAGAGGGTGATTGAGATGGAGGATGGACGGATAATTAAGCAGTAATATTTTTAACATAGAGATCATAGAGAAAAAAGGGAGAAAAAGGAGTTCTCTTTTTTCTCCCTTTTTTTCTTAGTGAACTCTGTGTTAAATTTTTATTCCTTAAGCATGTATCCCTTCCACAATTTCCTCCACCATTTTCTCGCAAAACGCATCCAGATCATCCGGCTTGCGGCTTGTAACGAGTCCATTGTCGACTACAACTTCTTTATCTTCCCACTTTACTCCGGAGTTTGTCAGATCAGTTTTCAGGGAAGGCCATGAAGTCATGTTTTTGTCTTGCAACAAACCTGTTTCTATCAGCAACCACGGCCCATGACAAATTGCAGCAATTGGTTTTGATTCCTGCATAAAGTGCTTGGCAAAAGCCACAGCGTCTTTATCCATGCGCAATGCATCCGGATTCATTACACCACCGGGCAATACCAAAGCATCGTAATCTGATGCTTTAACTTCACTAAGTTTCTTATCGCATGATACTGCTTCGCCCCATTGATGATCTTTCCATGTTTTCACTTCTTTGCCTGAAGGTGAAATTACATGCACATTAGCGCCTTCATCAATTAATTTTTTATATGGAACTCTGAATTCAGAATCCTCAACGCCATCTGTCATCAGTATAGCTACATTCTTTCCTTTTAATTTCATTTTGATATTGGTTTTAAATAGAAACTATAAAATATACGTGCCATACAAAATGTCAATTACACTTGCCATTCGAATTAAAACCAGCCCCGTAGGGGCGACATGTTTGCAGAAAAAATGGCAACGCCAAACCGAAAGCCCCATCGGGGCGACCTGTGATTTGGAATAAACCTTCAATCAGAGCATTTTGAATTTCAAAATTATTTTTTTTAAAGAAAATCCTATCGACGCATCCAGTTGATGGCATGAAAATTTACCCTCTTAATAAAAAAATCCCAATCATGCCTTCTGTCAAACTTTCATCATCAACCGATAATCACCAACATCATCTTCATTATCAGGAAGCCGGTTCGGGTAAACCTGTTATTTTAATTCATGGCTGGCCACTAACCAGTATAATGTGGGAATATCAGATCGATCACTTGGTTCAAAACGGTTTCCGCGTGATCACTTACGATCGCAGAGGATTCGGAGAATCATGCAGACCGTGGGGTAACTACGATTATGATACATTAACATCTGACCTGAATGAACTGATTACAGCTCTCAATTTATCAGATGTTGCTCTCGTTGGATTTTCTATGGGTGGAGGAGAAGTTGTACGTTACTTCAGCAAGTTTGGAGGTAAAGGTGTAACAAAAGCTGTACTCATTTCATCGATCACTCCATATATGTTAAAAACGCCTGACAATCCCGATGGAGTTCCGCAGGAAATGTTTGATAAAATGCTTGCAGCCATGAAAGAAGACCGCATTGCATTTCTCGATGACTTTGGTGAAACATTTTTCGGCGTTACGCTATTGAATAATAACATCAGTGATCAATCATTGAATTATTATCTGAATGTTTGTTCGCAAGCATCTCCACATGCTACAATTGAATGTGCGAAAAGTTTTTCTTCAACGGATTTCAGAAGTGAGATGTCATCAGTGAATGTTCCGACTCTCATTATTCACGGCGACAAAGACGAGACAGTTCCTATCAAACCAACAGCTTTGGAAGCGACGAAGGTCATAAAGAATAACAAGCTTATCGTTTATGAAGGCGAGCCGCATGGGATATGGTTTACGCAGAAGGAAAGGTTGAGTAAGGACTTGGTAACGTTTTTAATGAGCTAGTTTATTTAAGACTTGTACTTAAATTATTA
>JBMQEM010000019.1:0-2437 GCA_049363815.1 Bacteroidota bacterium | reverse complement strand
GAACTTTTGGCTTTCTTCTTGATTTGCTCCGTTCCGGCTTTTTTGACCTCCGGTTTCATCAGCGTAGTTTGGATTTTCTGAATAGTTGATTTCATAGCATTTGTGATTCTGGCAATCACGCCATCCAATCGTTTCACTGCATACTCAACTTCTTTCTTTGAAGCCTTACGCTCAGGGGAGAGAACCCACGCTTTAGACTGCTCCACCAGCTTAATATCCTCCTTGTGCGTTTCCAGTTTTACAGTATCAGCAACGACCTCAACCGCCTTGTCATAGGCAATATCGGCAACCTCGTCCACCAGAGCTTCCACATCTTCAATCTTCATCGTGAGTTCTTCCAACTTTTGCTCCTGTGCTGCCAGTTGCTCCTTTTGCTTGAAAAGAATATAGTCCTGTTTTTCCAGATAAGCACGACCACCATATTCCGGTTCTTCTTCCAGTTGTAAGCCATGCTTTTTCGCCACATCAAACAGCAGCACTCGGCAAGCTGAATCGAAAGTCATCTTGCGGTTGTTTTTTCTTCCGACTGGCTTCTCCGGTTCCGGCAGTTCAAACCCCAGTGCTTCCAAAGCCTTTTCCTGTTGTGGGGCAATCTCCCCATATTGATTTTCACAGTCGAACACATGACGCTCGTGAATATGAGGGGTGCTTTCATCCAAGTGCAGCGCCCAATTCAGGATATGGACATGAGAGCCGAAACGCTCATTTACGATTTCCATAAATTCTGTGACGATCTCAATGAGCAGTTCTGGTGGAACATGATTATCAAGCGTTCCAATCTGATAGACCGTTTCCTCTGGGCAGGTCTTTTTGCTTTTGAGCAAATCTCCGGTTTCCTTATTTCTTTCAGGGTGTCGGTTCTTCACATTTCTTTCGTTTTGTCCGGTTACAAAATCACGATACCGCTGACGATAAAAAAGCTGTTCCACATCTTCAAAAGTGGCAGACAGCTCATTTTCCTTATCGGGATTTTTGAAATTGCGGAAGCCATTGTAACAGTCCCAATAGAGATTTTGTTTGGCTCGTTCTTCGTCAATGTGTTCGCTGTTGGCAATGTCAAAACTGCGGTCATTGTGCTTCGGATTATAAACGCCATTCTTTCCGGCTCGTCCATTGTGTCGTGTTAATTTCACATGAGTTCCTCCTTTTCTTTTTGATTTCCCCCGACAGGGGAGAAGGGCAGCGAAGCTGATTCCTTGCGGCTTTCTGCGTCAAGTAATACCCAGTACTAAGTGGCGAAACGCCACTTAACTGGGCAAGGCTGCCGCCCTTGACCTGCACAGGGATATTGCATTCCCTGTACCCATGCACAAAGGGTTGCACCCTCTGTACTCCCGCCCGAACAAACTGACTTCGCCCCGTCCCAAGCTCTGTCAGTTCCTTCGGTTTTACAAAACAGTCCACCGGACTATTTTGCAAAAAGAAAAACCGACGCATGATCGCTTTACGCTCAATACATCGGTTTCTTCATCTGACCTTGACGGTCATATTCAGTTGTGGCAGATTAGACAATTTGAAAAATTACTCTGGCACATCTACTGAATAACTTAGATTGTTTCCTCTCTTGTCGCTCTTTAAATCATCATAATACCATAGATACATCGTTCTGTCATATACATTGATTTCAATAACACCATCTGGCTTTTGACCTTCTACTTCTAATGAGTAAATTTCCTTATCATGTGCATAGCCAAAAACAAATCTGGTATCTGGATAATTTGGATTCAAGTCCTGTTGAAAATCACTTAATTTTAAAGATGAACGAATTAGTTCTGTAATATCAGATATAAGAATGCTATCCGCTTTAGTTGTAACCGGTGTAGCATTCATAAACGCATATTGTACAGTTGCTTCCTCCACCTGTTTTTTGCAGCGTGCCATCACAAAACCTTGAACGGGATCATTATCGCTTCCTGCCCGATAGAAAATCGTATCATACTGTTTGCCATTCCATATATGCAATATTTCATCAACATGATTAAGAAAATCTTCTGGAACAGAAAATTCTTCATTTTCAGTATTCAAAGGAGAATTCAAAATAGCTTCTTCGACAGAACTATAATATATGAGTTCAGAATCCTTTTTATCGTAATCACTCAAATTGAATTCGACATATGCATTGTCTTTATTGTCATCTTCCGGAACATAAGTATAGCGACCATTTTCAATATGGTCATCATAATCAACAAACAGTCCAATACATATCAGTGCTGCAAAAATCAAAAAGACTATTCCTATAATGATTAGCAATATTTTCAAAAATTTTTTCATACAAAAGTCCACCTTCTTGCTTCATTTCAGTAAATTATATCATACCGATATGAACAATTCAATTTACACTCTATCAAGTAGTTTTTTTACTTACCTGTAACGCACATTTCTGCAAAATCCATAGTCCCCGATACTTTCCTCACAGGCGATAGGCAACGGTCAAAAC
>JBMQEM010000018.1:0-9962 GCA_049363815.1 Bacteroidota bacterium | reverse complement strand
TTCGATAAATTGTCGGACAAATTTTTCTGGAGACTACTAATAGACGTATTATCAATGGTTGTATTGGTACGATTTATTTACTTCCGGATATATAAAAAGAAAGATTATCTATTTACTTTCTTCCTTTTTAATATCATCATATTCATTATTACATATCTGATGAATAAAGTAGATATGTCACTTGGAGCAGCCTTTGGTTTATTTGCCGTATTTTCAATGCTGCGATACAGAACAGAAGGGATCTCCACAAAGGATATGACATACCTGTTCATCGTAATTGCAATCGGCTTGATCTGTGCAGTAAGTAAAGGAACTTATTTCGAACTTTCGCTGATCACAGCAATTCTGATCGCTTTTACTTATGCTTTGGACGGAAACTGGTTAGTTCGTAATGAACTGGTAAAAACTATCCAATATGAAAATATTGAGTTGATCAAACCTGAAAATTACAATGCACTGATCGAAGATCTGAAGAAACGTACCGGATTAAATATCCACCGTGCCAGTGTTAACAGAATTGATTTCCTGAAAGATATTGCTGTCGTTAAAATTTATTATTACGAAGATAGCATGCCTAAAATACCAGTTAAGAAATGAGATTAAAGCAGCTGCTTTTATTTATTTTCTCTTTGTGCTTACTAGTTAATTCCGGTAAAGCACAAATTGATGATACACGATTGTGGGCTGCAATAACCTTGAAACATAAGTTCACACAGAAATTATCCGTTTCAGTATCCGAACAATTGCGACTGGATCATGACATCTCTCAGATCGATCAGCTTTTATCGGAAGCAGGAATAGAGTATGAGTTAAAGAAAAATTTCAAAGTGTCTTTGAATTACCGGTTCATTAATAAAAACGAAGTGACCTACTATGGAAAGTCTCATCGTTTTTATGCCGATGTTTCTTATAAATTCAAACCAAAACGGTTTTCATTTACACTTCGTGAAAGAATACAAGAAGAATATACCTCCATTTACAGTTCTGAAAGAGGTAAAATTCCTGAATGGTTACTCAGATCCAAACTTGCTATTTCATACGATACGGAAAAAAGATACAAACCATATGTTTCTCTTGAGATGTATTATCTTATAGACAATGCAAGAGAATCAGGTGAAGGTATCAGCAGGATGAGATATGGAGCAGGGGTGGAGTATGAATTCAACAGGATACATGCATTGGATCTAGGAATCATTTTTCAGGATTACCTGCAAGATCAAACCAATAGTTTTATCTATTCTATCGGGTACACTTATACTTTATAAATTTTTCAGCTATGGCTGATCTGCCAAAGTATCCGGAGAATTCCGGTCCGGTTTTATTTACGCAATAACAACGTCACCGCATAACAAGCTACTCCTTCTTCCCGGCCAATAAAGCCTAGTTTTTCATTGGTAGTAGCTTTTATTGAAATGTCATCCTCGGTAATCTCCATCACTTTTGCCAATACAGCCTGCATCTGAGGGATGTAAGGAGCGATCTTCGGTTTCTCCAGGCAGAGGGTAATATCGATGTTCCCGATCTTATAATTTTTCAGGTCGATCAGCAGACAAACTCTTTGCAATAATACTTTACTGTCAATATTCTTGTAATCTGATGAAGTATCCGGAAAGTGTTTACCAATATCTCCAAGATTCGCAGCACCCAGAAGTGCATCACAGATTGCATGGATCATGACATCGGCATCAGAATGTCCGACTGCTCCTTTTGAGTGCGCTATTTTTATTCCGCCCAGACTAAAGTCACGGCCTTCTTCCAGTTGATGTACGTCGAATCCAAATCCAACTCGCATAGTGTTCTTGATTTATTATGCAAATAAAAAAAAAGCGGATGAATCATCATCCGCTTTTAAAATATTTTTGATTATTTATTATTCTGTTTTTTCAGTATCTTCTTTCACTGCATCGAAATCGAATGTCAGTGTAAATCGAAGTGTATTTTCCAATGGATTCCGTTGAGTAGTCGGGATCAGATAAGCAAAATCAAGCCCGAACACATTATAACGAAGTCCTGCGCCTATCGTGAAATACTGGCGATTTCCTTTTGTTGCAGCTTCATGAAAGTATCCGGCACGGATTGCAAACTGATTATCGTACCAGTATTCAGTACCGATCGAATAAGTAAACTCTTTTATCTCTTCTTTAAATCCAGCCGGAGCATCGCCCCATGAACTGAATAATGCCTGCGGAACAGAAATGTCTGTCGGATCTTTACCGGCTGCAACAACTCTGTTGCCATCCGCATCTTTAATGTAATTTCCTGTAGAATCTTTAGCATATACCGGTGGAGTAGGTACAAGCAATTTGTTAATATCAAAACCGAATGCAATTGTGTTATACTTGTCCAGTTCCATTTTTAAATTTGTTCCTAAACGGAAGTTGGTAGGAATAAAATCCTTTGTTTTAGTATCTGTATAGGAGATCTTTGTTCCGATATTGCTGATGTTTAAACCAAAAGCAAGTAATGATTTCTTTTTAGAGACATCAATTTCCTTTGTATAATATCCTGAGATGTCTGCAGCAACAGAGGTTCCGGCGTGAGTGTTGATAGTACCGTTCTGTATTGTAACGCCACCTGTAAGGTTAGAATAGATGTAACGCAAAGCTAAACCTCCTGAGAAATTTTCTCCGAGTTTACGTGCGTAGGCAAGATCGAATGCCCACTCGCTAGGACTGAAAGTATAATATTTTGTTGCAGCTTCATCTGTAAAATCAATGCTACCCAAAGAGAAGTAGAGTAGGGAAGCTGCAAAGGCCTGATCCTTGTTTAATTTTTTATATCCTGAGACATAGGCGAGATTGATATCACTTACCAAAGCTCTCAACCAAGGTGTATAAGAAACTGAAAATCCTCCGTTCTTTTCGATAAAGGCTAATTTGGCCGGATTCCAATGTATTGAATTGGCATCCGGTGTCGTAGCTACACCGTAATCACCCATTCCACCCGCTCGCGAATCCGGAGCAATCTGTAAGAAAGGGACTGAAGTTGTTATCGTATTGATTTGTCCTAAAAGAGAATCCGTAAAGGATGAAAGCTGTCCGTTCGCGGAAATCGCAGATTTCGAAATCAAGATCATTGCCAATAGAGGCAATACGCATTTTTTGAGGTTAAATTGCATTTTTATGTTAAATAGTATAAGCCAAATATACGGGAATTAATAAATTTTGTTCAGTTTACCTGAGAATAACAAGCTTCTCGAATTTGTCAGCATAATCGCCATCGTAGGTCCTGATTCTCAGCTTGTAAACATAAACACCTTTGCCGATTTTATCGCCGAAATCATCCAGACCATCCCATTCTATGTCATCAGAACGATAACCGGTCGGTGTTATTTTATTTGAAAGAGTTTTGATCAATTTACCTGAAACAGTAAATACCTGAACCTGCACATCCATTGGTACAAATGGCCGGTTGTGTTCAAACATAAACGTAGTATGAGTGGTAAACGGATTTGGATAATTCAGAACATGATCAAGTGCCAACGTTGCACTTTCGCTTACAATGAATTCCGTTGATGCTTCGCTGGAGTTATTATATACATCCCAGGCCTTTAAACTCAAGGTGTGAGGACCACTTGAAAGATCCTTGAACTGATAATTTAATTTTCCTTTCTGGTAACTGTTAAGGTCATTCTCATAATAATCGTTCAGGATATATCTCTTGTCGGTCTTGTTATCAAGTTCGGCGCTCATGTCGTGTCCGATTCCTGTTCCTACAGTATTGACTCCACTTGTATCAGAAATAACTGCATACAGGATTGGATCTTTGTTAGTCATTCCTCCGCGGACAAAATTTTCATCATTCATGTAAATCTTGATTGCCGGACCTTCATTATCTGCAGTTGCATTTTGATTGACTCCTCCGATCGTGACCAATGTGTCACTACCACTTGCGTCGATGTTTCCATTCTGTGCATAGTAGCTTAACTTTCCATTTCCATACTGGTAGGCAATATCTTTTGGTACATAAAATGTGTAAGAAAAATCTCCATTGATCACACTCGATTTTCCTGAGTAAATTACACTTTTCTGTAAAATGAATGGTTGTGGTGTCGATGGATTCTGTGCGTCATTGATATCATTTCCAATGGTAGAATATGTTGCAATTTTGTCGAAGACCGTAGGATAGATGATGCCATTGAAATTTGTCATCTTAGCACCGGAATTATCCTGAACCTCACCGGTAATAGTAACTTTACTCAATGCCTTTAGAGTATCTGTACTCAAACCTATATCAACTCCATTTATCGTTTTCGTTTTTACTGAAAACTCAGGATATGCAAGTCTCAGAGCCGGGTCTCCCAGGTATAGGAAATTTCTTACATATGGATCTACATACATATCAGACTTTGTTTTCTCGAAAATGTCGCCGGTTCTCTGGTATTCTCCGCCAACTTTTTCAAATATATGCGTGAAGAAACGGGTGCATAAATTGTTGTTTGAACTGGAGTAGGCCAGCCTTGAAGTAGTGAACATACAGATTGCTCCTCCGATCGGATTAAGAAAAACATAT
Organism: Bacteroidota bacterium; assembly: GCA_049363815.1. Classification (GTDB taxonomy): domain Bacteria; phylum Bacteroidota; class Bacteroidia; order AKYH767-A; family 2013-40CM-41-45; genus JADKIH01. The sequence goes on along the minus strand of JBMQEM010000018.1, from coordinate 5,450 downwards.
TCACCGGCAGAAATCCTGTCAGGATCATCAACCCTTGTGAATTCACAGGTAGCAGTTAAAAATGCTGCAAGCTTGTTGAAGTTAGACCAGCTATTGATATCATTGTTTTCAAGTACCCTTTCATGAGCCCAGCCTAATTCGCCACCATGTCCGATATAAGTCATAAGTAATGTACCTCTCTGGATCCTGTCTCCAATTGCTTTCTTTACTTCGGGATATCGTTGGCCGCCAGGAGTTGATTCTTGCTGATATGCATCAAAAAAGATCTTATCGACATTGAAGGTCGGATAATTATTTCTGATCCTGTTTGCAAGCGTATCTGACTGACGGAAGTGAATGTTGTAATCCTGGTCGTCGCCTACAAAACTTACGTTGTTTCTCCAGTTACCCATTACGGCAGCTCCTCCTTTAACGTATGATCTTATCTTGTTCATGTGTTGAGCTGCCTGAGTAACGGTTCCGACAGGGATTCTTCCAACACTCATATCGACGATCTCGTTATTATACCATTCTCCTTCAGAATCATCAAGCAAAGCAAAGTAATCGTCTGAAATATAGGTCTGAGTCTGATTAATAGATCCTGGCGACTGATAAGAGGTAACGAAATTAGTATTGACAGCAACTCTGTATTTATTATCGTAAGAAGCATCTCCAAACAGTAATAAATATTTAGGTAACTCAGCTGTTGAAGTTGCCCGGTCATAAAACATTTTTGCAAAATCACGGATGGCAGAAACATCTTGTGCACCACTGCTGAATTCGTTGAATACCTGCTGGGTCGTTACAACAGTAACGGACATGTTATCATTTGTACGGTGAAAATCTGCTAACTCATTTGCAGCAGAAATAAACATTGGATTGGTAACGATCAGGTAGTTTGTGACCGGAAGACTGTGAAGGTTCTGGTTGGCGATTCTGCCTACACCTCTTGGTGTAAGCAACATCGTATTATCAAACAATACAAATGTTTTAAGTTCTGGTGTTGGAGTGGTAAAAGAAAGTATGCCATTTGAAAGAGTATTCTGCTGATCCACAATGTTGAATAGATCAGTGACATCCCAGACAGTTTTGGAATTTCCCGGGACAGCAGTGATATTGAATTCACTGATGTTTGAAGACCCAATGGAACGTGAATCACGGAAGATCATCTGACCGGGTACATTTGCAGCAGATAAACCCCGGCGGAATTTCAGTTCAATGAAATTCAACCAGCCTTGCGCTGAAGGATCACCTGAATACATGCTGACATTTACATTGAATACAGAACTTGAACTATTGAAAGTTTTTGTAAAGCCAACCAATGAAGCATAATTATCCTGTGCTGTTGTTCCAACCATTGGAAATGGCTGATTGCCGATCAGGGTATTATTAATATAGACAGTAAAGTAATTGTTAGTAGAATTGGTTGAACGTCCTGCAAAAGCGGAACGGAAGAAAACTGTATCAGATCCGATAATATTCGGAGAATTTATGTTGAAAGAAATGGAATTATTCAAATTATCCATAGACTCGCCAAACCATTCTCTGCCAGATTTTAAAAAGTTCACTGCTTCAATTTCATGTGAAGCAAAATCGTCAAATGAATTTACAGAATAATTTGCTCCGCTTACAGAACTCCTGCTCTGGATCCGTTTACCATTTTGTTGTCCATAAGTAAGGAAGAAATAGGTAGTATCTGAATAATAGTTGATCTGTCTTTTGTAAACTGCAAGACTATCGTCGTATGTCCATTTTGTTTGCGAAGTACCATAAAACAATAAGTAATCGGTGCTGTCAAATTTTGCGTCGCTTTCACCATTTACGAAGATCGCATTTTCTGAAAGGTCATCAATTCTTGGCTTGCTGTTTAAAAAAGGAAGCATTCCGCCACCATTTCCATATAACTGAATTGTTCGTGGATCAATACTGTCAATGTCAAGACCAAGGTCTTTCAGGAATGAATAATCGATTTTGTAAACCCCGTCTTGAACAACACCAATTTTAAACCAATCACCATTCGCAAGAACACTGTTAGAAGCATAAACCCTGGATGCAGTTCTATTCACCGAATTGGAAGAAGTGACCACATCAAGGTCAAAAGATTTTAATCGCTCAAATTGACCTTCAGAATTTTTTCTGATCGCAAGAATCAGAATAGAAGAGAAGGGTTGTTTTTTCTTAAAGGAAACAGATGCATTGATCTTAAATTCATTTGTAATCGTTTCTTGTTTTTTGATCAGGGAAATATCAGTGATTCTTTCTGCGACAACATTCTTCAGAGAAGCAGTGATTGAAGTAGTACCTCCTGGCAAAGCTTCTGAAATGAAATACTGAGGATTGAAATTTTCATCAGGAACTGAATTCTTGAATTGCATTGCTTTTAAAACTGACTCATCTTCAAATCTTATTAACGCCGGGTCCATCCATTGAACATTAACAGATAGCTTTGGGTCAGCAGCCTGTGTACTTTCGAAAAGCAATAAAAAGAAAAGGCAGGATAGAATTTTTAGTTTGTTCATGTGCGTTGAATGGAGTTTCAGATTGGTGCGAGTGTTAACGAATGTTATTGACCAATATTGTAGCCTTAACTACAAAATTACCTATTTATTACAATTTAATACCAGCAAATTGAACATTCCATTGTCATTTTTTGTTCAACTTAACATTTAGAAAACTTTCTTTTTCAAGTAAAACTAAATTATTTATCTTGCTGCGGGTTTTTACACTAAATTTGAAAGTGTAAAATTGTGAACAAATCATACATAATACCGGAACAGCCTGAAAATAGTAACTTCTCCAACCGTAACTCTGTATCTTCACTACCGTATTACAAAGTCTAAAAAACCAATAATGCTCAGGAAGTTTCTGATTTTTATTTTTATCGGCCTTTCCGGTTCTGCTTTTGCACAGGATCCTGAGTTCACGCAATTTTATGCCAATCCTCTTTACCTTAATCCTGCCTTTGCAGGTTCTGTAAGGTGTCCGAGGCTGGCACTGAATTATCGAAATCAATGGCCTGCTTTAACCGGTACATTTGTTACTTCCAGCGCATCTTACGATCAGCATGTGGAGGCTTTAGGAGGCGGACTCGGTTTATTGGTATTGAATGATAAAGCCGGCGAAGGAACACTTACCACAACTAATGTCAGTGCGATTTATTCGTATCAGTTGAATATTAACCGTGAGTTCAGCGTCAAGTTTGGAATGCAAGGGACATATGTTCAGAAAAAGGTTGACTGGGATAAACTGACCTTTGGTGATATGATCGATCCGCGTTTTGGATTTATTTACCAGTCGCAGGAAATTCGTCCGAATGAGAATAAAAGTTTCTGGGATTTTTCAGCAGGAATACTTGGTTATAGTAACCGTTACTACGGAGGAATTGCAGTCAATCACCTTACAGAACCTCAAGAGTTTTATATTAAGGTTGCAGACGGCAGTAAACTGCCAATGAAGATCACTGCACATGCAGGTGCGATCATTCCTATTGCAGGTAACCGTGATGGTACTACTTACATTTCCCCGAATTTTATCTATCAGCAGCAACGTGATTTTAAACAATACAATATCGGATTCTATGTAGCAAAAGCCCCACTCGTCGGTGGTCTCTGGTACAGAGGTGGTGATTCATTCATTGCCCTGGTCGGTTTGCAGCAAGGAATCTTCAAGTTTGGGTATAGTTATGATATAACAGTAAGCAAACTTGCCAATGCTTCGGCTGGATCTCACGAGCTTTCACTTGGATTGCAATTCGCTTGTCATCCGAAAAAGAAACGCTTCAGGACGCTTAAGTGCCCTTCATTCTGATTATATTAAATAAAATAAATATATTTGGCTTTCGTTTTAGCTCAATAAATAACAACGACCTCCCGAAAATGAAAATGATCTCTCGGAATTATTTCAGCCTCATGGCATTAGCTCTACTTCTTGCATCTTGCGGGAAAGAGAAATCGTCTGTCACCGGCTGGAATTACAATGATCCGGCAAATGGCGGATTTGAAGTTGCTCCTTATGATGAACAAGAGACCGGTCCCGGACTTGTTCTGGTTGAAGGTGGTACTTTCTCCATGGGTAGAACAGAACAGGATATTACACAGGACTGGAATAACATTCCTCGTCGTGTAACTGTTTCTTCGTTCTATATCGATGAAACTGAGGTTGCCAATGTTCACTACCTGGAATACCTCTATTGGGTTTCCCGCGTTTTCAGCGCAGATTATCCTGAGGTCTATAAAAAGGCATTGCCGGATACATTAGTATGGCGTGATCGTCTGGCTTATAATGAGCCACTGGTCGAACTATACTTACGTCACCCTGCTTATCAGCAGTATCCCGTAGTTGGTGTCAACTGGTTACAGGCTTCTGACTTTTGTGCCTGGAGAACTGACCGTGTGAATGAACAGATCCTGATCCGCGAAGGTATCCTGCGTGTGAATCCTAATCAGATCAATGAAGATAATTTTAATACAGATGCTTACTTGTCAGGTCAATATGAAGGTCTTGTAAAGACTGACATCACAGACTTGAATCCTAGCTCCGGAAATAACGGTACGCGTAAAGTAAGAATGGAAGATGGTATCCTTCTTCCTCGTTACCGACTCCCGACAGAAGCTGAGTGGGAATATGCTGCTCTTTCTCAAGTTGGAAACACAGTGTACGAACGTGTAACTGATCGTCGTTTGTATCCTTGGAATGGTCACATTACACGTAATAAAGATGAGAAGTATAAAGGTCAGATGATGGCCAACTTCAAAAGAGGACGTGGTGATAATATGGGTACTGCAGGCTTCCTGAATGATAATGCAGATATTCCGGCACCGGTTCACTCATACTGGCCTAATGATTACGGTTTATATTGTATGGCAGGTAACGTTAATGAATGGGTAATGGATGTTTATCGTCCACTTTCTCCTGAAGATAAAAGTGACTTCAATCCTTTCCGTGGTAACGTATTCTCAACACAACAACGTGATGAAGAAGGTTCGATCATTGAAAAAGATAGTTTAGGTCGTATCCCACAACGTGAAGTTACTCCTGAAGAAAGTGCTGAACGCCGTAACTACACAAAAGCCGATAACATCAATTACCTTGATGCGGATGAGGCAGAATTTATTAAATATGACTACGGTGTCACATCACTTATCAATGATAAAGCTCGTGTATACAAAGGTGGCTCATGGAGAGACCGTGCATACTTTATGAATCCGGGATCGCGCCGTTTCACTGACGAAAGACAAAGTACTAACGACCTTGGTTTCCGTTGTGCGATGACAAGAGTTGGTAGTCCGGTTGGATTAGGTTCTAAACCGAAGACCAGAACAAAATAATCCTGCATTAAGCAGTTACAATATTTTTTTTTAGCCCCGCACCTGCGGGGCTTTTTTGTGAGCCCACCGGGACAAAGTCCCGGCGGGCAATTCCCCATTTGGACAGAGCCCCGTTTGGCACACTGTAAGAATCGCGGTCTTTTT
>JBMQEM010000017.1:0-2494 GCA_049363815.1 Bacteroidota bacterium | reverse complement strand
TAAATTCAAGTCCAGAATCCCGATAATCCAAGAAATCCAGGTCTAATTCAGAGTCAAACACAACTTTTTAGTCGCATTCAAATCCTTCTGATTAAAGTGCAGTAAATAAGTTCCTGCAGAAAGATCAGTCAGATCGAGTTCGGATTGGAGTGCGGGATTTTTGATGGTAACAGATTTAATCAACCTCCCGAAAATATCAGTTACTTCAATCAACAGGTTTCCTGAAGCAGGATTTTTAAGACCAATCCTTATCATACCTGTAGAAGGATTTGGGAAAATATTTATGCCTTCACCAAACAAAGTATTCTCATCAATTCCAGGGTTTGGAGTAGAACATCCGTTTGATGTGATCAGAGTACTGCGCTGAATTGTTAGTGCAGAATTCATTCGTGTCGCTTGTCCGTCTGTAAACATGACCATGCAACGGTCATCGACATAATCCATGTAGTTCATAAACATTTCTCCATTTGCATTGGAACCACAAACGCTAAATGCATTATGTGGAAATGTCGGACAATCCGAGTTATCCATTTCCTGTATTGGTGTGTCAGAAATCAGATCATTACCACAGGTAGCATCGCCCCAGATATGTCTGAGTCCAAGCCAATGTCCGATCTCATGTGTTCCGGTCCGACCAAGGTCATAAGGTGAAGAAACATTGCCTCTGAAACCAAAATACTGATAACCGATCACAACTCCATCCGTGTTTGCGCTTCCACCCGGAAATTGCGCATAGCCTAGCAGATCAGAATTTGCTCCGCCCCAATCAACAGTCCATAAATTCAGAAACCGTTCCGGATCCCAGAAAGTCTGCGGCTTTAAAATCTGCTCGCAATCAGACATTTCCCAATCCAGCCCGCCAAAAAACCTTTCAATTCCTGTCGAAGGTTGCCCACCGGGAGTCTGTCTGGCCAGACAAAATTCAATAGAAACATCGGCCTGAAATTGCCAGAATGGATGTCCTGGTGACAATGAATCCGCATTCATTAAGCGGAAATCCTCATTAAGCGCTTCGATCTGCGAAAGCACCTGATCATCAGAGATATTTGTCCCTGATCCTATTGGTTCATTATTATGGATGACGTGAACTACCACCGGTATCGTAATAACTGCACCTGAAGTGCGTTGGATCTGGCCCTCATTATCAATGATCGTCTTGAGTGCATCTTCATATTTCTTTTTGACAGCAGGATCTTTTTCAGTCTGGTGAAAATAATTTTCCATCGTTCCGCAAACACGTTGCGCTCTGGCCAGAACTGAAAAGAAAATACTTAGTACCAATATGAGTAAAATTCTATACATGTTTGTTTTGTTTGTGGTATACAAAATAAGGTATTTTTTTTTCATAAAAACAAGGTTTTGTGAATTAGAGTTGATTAATAGATAGAAAAAGAAAAAGGTTTCGCTTTTTAATTGGACCATGAAGGCATGGATATTTATACTATACAGAAAACGATATAATCATGAACAATTTATTGTACACCATTGCCGTAATTCTACTTATTGTCTGGGCATTAGGATACTTTGCTTTCAGTGCAGGTGGAATTATTCACGTACTGCTGGTCATTGCATTGATAGCAGTTATTCTCCGGATCATACAAGGAAAAAACCCGGTCTAATATTTCATCAAAAATTATAACAGAAAAAAATTATGGAAGAAAACAACAGTTCATCAATTAAAATAATCGGCGCATTAGTAGTTGGCGCAATTGCAGGAGCTGCTCTTGGAGTTTTATTTGCTCCTGACAAAGGCAGTTCAACAAGAAATAAAATTATCGATGGTGCCGATGATCTTGCAAGAGAATTCAAACGTAAGATGCGTTCTAAAGCAAATGATCTGCGACAGAAAGCGGAGGAGCTTGAACATCTTGCTGAAGAAAAACTTGATGATCTCAAGTCAGATATTAAGTCGAAAGCGACTGATTTTGTGAATTCAAAGTAAAAAAAAGCCGGAGTAACTTCCGGCTTTTTTTATGGCTTTCAGGTTGACAGGTTTGCTGTTTTATAAGTTAGCTGCCAACCTGATAGCTTGCCAATCTGATGACCTTCCCACTTTTCTCCCGGCTTACTTTCTTTTTCTTGACAAAAATCATCTTCTATCTTTTCTGAATAAATAATTTTGCTTTGTTAAAATCATTTCCCGTGAGCAAAACGATATCGTACCCGAAATTTGAATTAAAAGAATCTCTTTCAAAAGAAGAGATTGATTTTTTCAATGAAAATGGATTCATTCATTATAAAAATTTCATAACACGAGAGCGTGCGCAGCTTGTATCAGATGCAATTGACGAAAAACAAAAAGTTCTGATCAGTAAAGGAATTAAAAAGATCAATGGCATTCCAATAAAATTTGGTGTGGATGAAAACAAGCAGCCAATCATTCAGCGTTTTCCTTACACTTCACACAATGTTCCTGAAGTTGCTGCTCTTTATGATGATGCCCGCTTACAAAACCTGAAAGATCTGCTTCCCGATGCAGGTTATCAGAGACGCA
>JBMQEM010000016.1:0-35633 GCA_049363815.1 Bacteroidota bacterium | reverse complement strand
GCCATCTGCAGTTGTTGCTTCGTCTTCAGCTACAGCGATCCTTTGTAATGGTGGTTCATCAACAGTAACAGTATCTGCAACAGGTGGAACTGCTCCTTATACAGGAACAGGAACTTTCACTGAAACAGCAGGAACTTATACTTACACAGTAACTGATGCGAACGGTTGTACAGCTACGACTACTATCACGATTACTCAACCTGCTGTTCTTGTAGCTTCATCTTCTGCTACAGCAATTCTTTGTAATGGCGGTTCATCTACAGTAACAGTTACTGCAACTGGCGGAACAGCTCCTTATACAGGAACGGGAACATTCTCCCGCACTGCAGGAACATGGTCATTCACTGTAACAGATGCTAACGGTTGTACATCTACTACATCTGTTACGATTTCAGAACCTTCTCAACTTGTAGCAAGTGCTTCTGCAACCGGATCAATTCTTTGCTTCGGTGGAACAACTACAGTTAACGTTACTGCAACAGGTGGAACAGCTCCTTATTCAGGAACAGGTTCATTCAATCAAGGTGCAGGTACAATTACATATACAGTAACTGATGCTAACGGATGTACTGCATCATCTCCTGTTACATTAACTCAACCAACAAAGGTTGAAGGTACAACAACTACAACTCCTGCTTCTGGATGTTCAGTAGCCGATGGTACTGCTACTGTTACTGCTACTGGTGGTACAGGATCGTATACATATCTATGGAGTCCAGGTGGACAAACTACAGCTACAGCTACAGGTTTAGTCGCAGGTTCTTATACAGTTTCTATCACTGATGGAAATGGTTGTTCAGGTTCAGCTACAGCAGTAGTATCAGGATCTGGTGGTTCTGTTGGAACTCCAAGTGCTATCAGCGGTCCTGCAGGTGCTTGTCGTAACACTTCAGGAATCGTTTACTCAGTTATTAATGATCCTAACGCAACAAGCTACACATGGACTCTTCCAAGCGGTGCTACAGGTTCTTCAACTACAAACAGTATCACTGTTGCATTCGGTAGCGGATTCAATGGCGGATTCATTTCTGTTGTAGCAAACAGTCCATGCGGATCCAGTATGCCAAGCAGTTTGAATATCCCGGTTCTGGTTCTTTATCCTTCATTACCTGCTGTGATCAGCGGACCAAGTGTTACTTGTGGTGCGGGTGTTTATACATTCTCAACTTCATCAGCTAATGCAACAAGCTACAACTGGACTGTTACAGGTACAGGTGTGTTCATCGCTTCTGGTCAGGGTACAAATACAATCACAGTTAGTGTTCCTGTAAACTTTGCACAAGGATCTGTTCAGGTTCGTGGTGTAAACTGTAATGGAATTTCTGCTGTTCGTGGTATGACTATCACAGGTATTCCTGCTCACTCAAATGCAGTTAGCGGACCGAATCTGGTTTGTGCAAATGGTACAGCAACTTATTCTATGCCGGTTGTTCCTGGTGTAACAACTTATACTTGGTCTATTACCGGTGATGCATCATTAGGATCACAAAACTTAACTTCAACAACTTCTTCCGGAACGTTTAACTTCGGACCAAGCTGGACAAGTGGACAAGTGAGCATTACAGTATCTAACTCTTGTGGTTCTTATACAAGAACATTTAGTGTAGGCTCTGTTCCAAATCAACCGGGTGGAATCTCTGGTCCTGGAACAGCTCTATGTAACTTAACAGGTGTTACTTATTCTATTGCCGCTGTACCGGGAGCAACTTCTTACAACTGGTCAGTTCCTGCAGGCGCAACAATTGTTTCAACTGCACCAAATGGCTTGTCAATTGTAGTTGACTTCACACCGGCGTTTACTTCAAATGCAGGTAATATCTGTGTGTCAGCAAACAATGCTTGTGGTACAGGTCCTGCTCGTTGCTTTAAAGTTACTTCAAGACCGGCAGTTCCAGTAATCACTGGTCCGGCTTCAGTTTGTAAGTCTCAGTCAAGCGTAACGTACACTCTTGCACCGGTAACAGGCGCAACAGGTTATACTTGGTCAGTAACAGGTGGCGCTTCGATTGCTCCATCAGGAACTTCTGCAGTTGTTAACTACAATACAGCATTGACTTCTTCAGCAGTTGTTCGTGCTAATGCAGTGAATGCTTGCGGAGCTTCTCAACCGGCTACATTAGCTGTGGCTGTAAATCAGTTCTGTCGTACAGCTGCAGATAACGGTTCAATCAACACAGCTGAATTCTCTGTGTATCCGAATCCGACTTCTGCTAAAACAACTGTATCGTTCAACTCAGAGTCTGATATGAAGTTCACAGTGAAGGTTGCAGATCTGCTTGGTAACATCATTTATTCAGATGTTATCAATGCCTCTGTAAACTATAATTCTACTGAAATCAATATGACAGATTTCGCAAAAGGTGTTTATGTAATCAGCGTAACTTCTGAAGACGGTAACTCTCAATCGAAACGAGTTGTAGTTGAATAATCTCTAAATTCGGGTAAACCCCGAAAATTTAAAGGGAAGCAGCTTTTTAGCTGCTTCCCTTTTTTTGTACCAAAGAATTTTTAATTTGGATTTTTCCGGTATCGAAACTTTTTTATTTTTGCTCAACCACCACAAAAACTGATCATTGTCATGAAAAAAGCTCTTAAAATTACCGGGATTATTCTTGGAATATTGGTCATCGGAATCATTGGATTTTTAGTCTATTTCAACAGCACACATCCGAATGTTGCACCTGCTAAAGATATTCATGTAGAAATTACTCCGGAAAGACTCGAACGCGGCAAGTATCTTGCAAATTATGTCACGAACTGCATCGATTGTCACTCGCAACGAGATTTCACAAAATTCAGCGGACCGATCATTCCCGGAACAGAAGGCATGGGCGGAGAATCATTTGACGCCACCAAGGCAGATGTGCCGGGTGTTCTCTATGCAAAGAACATTACGCCTGCAGGTATTGGCGACTGGACAGATGGTGAATTGTTCCGTGCAATTACTGTTGGAGTAAATAAAAAAGGTGAAGCACTCTTTCCGTTAATGCCATATATGCATTTCAGAAAAATGTCGCAGGAAGATGTTTATTCAATTATTGCCTACATACGTTCCCTGAAGCCAATTGAAAATAAAGTTCCCGAAAGAAAACTGGATTTTCCATTGAATCTTATTGTCAAAACAATTCCTACCGATCTTAACGGACCTCTACCGCCAATGCCTGATCGCGCGAATACACTTGCATATGGCGAGTATATGACCAATGCAGTTGCATGTATTGCATGTCATACAAAATTAGAGAAAGGACAAATGTTACCGGGAACAGAATTCTCAGGAGGATTTAAATTTTGCCTTGACGGTCAATGTGCAACTTCTGCCAACATCACACCGGATAATGAAACAGGAATTGGCCTGTTAACCAAAGAAGCTTTTCTTGACAAGTTTCGTTTTTACAGAGACGAAAAAGCGAAAAAAATCCCCGTTGGAAAAAATGGTCACAATACACCTATGCCATGGGTTCTGTACAGCAATCTTACTGACGAAGATCTTGGTGCGATCTATGACTATCTGAGAACCCTTCCACCTGTTGTAAATAAAGTGGAGAAATATTCGGCACAGACAGAGCCAAAGTATAATTAAAGTAATTCGTTGATCCTTTCAATCAGCCAGTTCCTGTCAGATATATTGGCGGAAGATGAAATTTCTGTCCGTAAGGCTTCCAGCTTTTTTGAATTGGAACCTGCACGGAAGATCTTCAGGGAGTATTTGATGAAATTCTTGTAGATCGATAACTGATAGGCCGAAATATTCTTATTACGCAATAAGAATATTTTAAATGCTGCTATGTGATGAAGCAATGGTTCCTGCTCATCTGTTTCAAAATATACTTTTAATAAAATTGATTTTGAATCAAGCTGGTAATACAGATCGGTGAATTCAACCTCCTGCAGATATTTCAGGACGAATTTATAGTTCTTCATATAATAGTAGAACATCGCTGTATTATATGTCAGTGCATTTTTTCTTTCCTGCGGAGGAAGGTGATTGATAAATCCCGAAATGAAATTTTTAACCCATTCACCTTCTTTCAAACGCAAACCAAGCGTAACAATATTTTTAAATTCCCATGGAGAAAGATAATCGTGCTTCATCAATCGTTTATTCTTCAGAATAGACTTATAAAGATCAAAGAGGATCATCCTGTATTTGTCTTCTCCGGAATTTATTTTCCGGATGCAAAAATTCTTTGCATACTGATAAATATTATTCAGGTCTTCAACGGCTAGTTTATTCCTGTTTTCATTTGTAACAGCGATGATATTTTCATAAGCAAGGGCAGATTCTTCCGGAGTACCCTTCAGTGTTATGAGAATGTAATAGTAGATCTCTATCAGGGGCGACGACAAAAAGGAATTCGATACAATGAATTCACAGATAGGATCGATCAACACTACGTTAAACTCTTTATTCAATACATTTTTTAAATTGATAAGCTCACATTGCAACTGTAACTTTCTTACGAAGTAAAATTGATCGAGGCTTTTAAGCAATCCTGTGTAATCCAGTTTTGCAAGTCGCGAATGCTGTCGCGCATTGAATTGATGCGCGATCTCTTCGCACCGGTATTTATTCATAAAGGACCTCGCTTTTTCCGAATTCACTTTTGAATCACTTTTAAGAGCAGTAAATGAGTATGCCTTTTTTACATTTCTGTCGGATAACGATTTTTGCCGGTAAAGGAGTTCCTCTTCAGTATCCTTTTCAAACTCCAGCAGCGAAAGAAATTTTTCAAGATGTCCGGTGAGCTCAGAGAACAGATACCGCAACTTCTTATCATTATAAACCAGTGAACCGTACAGCCGGGTAAAGAGTGTGTTTTTTGAGATCGTTTCTGCGGTGAGCAACATTTCAAAAAGCAGGGTAACGGTTTCTGATGTATTATATAAAGGTGACTTGAGATAAAGCCGGAAGGACCGTATTTCGCCGGGAGATAGTACGTCGATTAATTCTTTAACTTTAAGGGTTGTCATTTTTCAGAAATTTTGGTAAACAGCCAGAAAATGCGGCCTGACAAATTAACAAAAAATAGTACAAATTACCCACATTTAAGCGTAAATACCCAAAAAATTCAAAAAATACCCCCTGACAAATGGCTTAAACTGTATTTTTTTAGAGGTTGGTTAAGCTATATGTTTGTAAAGTGAAATTGTATCCATATCAAAAGGAAAAATCGCAGACAATGAAAAAAGCCACGAAGAGAATTTTGCTGTTTATAGGACTGATCATATCAGCTTTTCAAAACGCCAACGCCGTAAATTTTTATTGGGTAGGAGGATCGGGAAGCTGGAGCGATTTTGCCAATCATTGGGCAACTACCAGTGGAGGTTCGACATTTCATTCAAATATTCCAACCCTGAACGATGATGTGTTCTTTGATGCACAGTCTTTCACTGCTGCCGGTCAATATGTGCAACTGGATTCTACTTTCTATTACTGTAAGAATATGAACTGGACAGGTGCACTTAATATGCCTGCAATAGAAGCAATGGGCGCATCACTCAAAGTTTATGGTTCCCTTACTTTTATTGATAGCATGATCGTTAACCAATTGAGCTTTTCTTTTTCTTCAACACAAAACGGAGTATATATTGACACAAAAGAGAAAGAACTTGGATTTGTTCAGTTTAATGGATCGGGTTCTTTTATTCTTCAGTCTCCTATTAATTGTTCAGGAAATATAGAATTGACAGATGGTAGTCTTGATGCCAACGGGAACAACATCCGTTGTAATACTTTTACAAAGACCGTAATTCCATCCCTTACAACAGGAGATATTACCATAACAATTGCAGGTACAAGCTTCAGTACTGTACCTAGAAAGTTCCAGGCATTAGGTACTATAACCGGCAGTGATCTGACCACAGTGATCTTTGATTGTGCAAGTGGAGAACTTGAAGCATCAGGTACAACCACTGTTTTTGATTCTATTCTGTTCACAGGTGCCGGATCGGTACTTGCCTTGAGTTCTGATTATGTTTACATGTCCGATAACGGCTTTGCAGGAAATTCAATCATTCAAAAAGGAGTTTTTGATAAACAGATCATACTTAGTACTTGTACTTTCGATACTCTTTCATCTAATAATATTTTCCTATATGTTAATGAAACTTCAACCGTAAATAATTTACTTGATATAAATTCCGATTGCAATAATTTCGGCACACTGTATTCTTTATATGCGAGTGGTATATCAACGTTAAATATTCCTTCCGGAAACGTGACATTGAATTACGTTCAGCTCCGCGGAATTAATGCTATTGGAGGAGCAACTTTTACAGCAAATAATTCTATTGATAACGGAAACAATACAGGATGGACGATCTCAAGTCTGACGCCGAGAAAATTGTATTGGGTTAACGGAACAGGAAACTGGAATGACCCTGCACATTGGTCACTTTCAAGCGGAGGAGTTCCCACTACATGTAGCCCGACAAAACTCGACAGTACAATCTTTGATGCAAATTCTATGTCAGCGGGTGATACGGTTTATATGACCAACGACCTTGCAACAAGTAATTATTTGCAGATATCAAACCTGACAACAGGTTGTGTTTTCTCAGGCTATTTTCTGACTGTATATGGTTCAGTTGATATTCAATCGCCGGTAAATTGGAATGTAAATACCCTGAAACTTTCCGGTACTGCAAGCAATTGCGTATTCGGTTCTGTTCCGCCATTAATTTATCTCGATAAAGTGGACGCCGGAACATATACTGTAACAACTGATCTGGTATTTCAGATTCTCTATCTTGAAGCAGGTACAATGGATTTCAGTAACAGAACAATAACAGCCAATACATTAAGTTCGTATCCATTGACAACAGTAATTATTGATAATACTCTGTTCAATGTAATGGCATATTATTTCGAAGGCATTCAGAATTCTTCTTCTACTGCTAACTTTCAGATGCAAACAGCGCAAGCAGTATTTGGTGCAGAAGGCAATTTTAATAGTATCGAATTTCTTTCTGATGGCCGACTTGATTCAAATGTGACTGCAGAAAATTTTATCAGTCATGGTTCTGTACATGTAGGACAAAATAACTCATTCGGCCACATGAATGTGGGCGGAGATCTTTTTCTTCATGGCAATAATACAACAGATACATTAGAATTGAATAATGCAGGTCATTCTGTTATTCAGGATGTGGGAGCAACATTAACAGTTACAAATGATTTTTCAGCTTCGGCAAATTGTAATAAAATGATCGGACTGCGAAGTGCAACTCCGGGATCACAAACCAATATTGCAAAACCTTCCGGCACTGCTGTCAATCTAAACTACATGGATATTGCCGATATCAATGCATCGGGTGTCACTTTTACAGCAAGCAATAGTATCAACAGTGGTAATAACAGTGGCTGGACAATTCTTTCACCATCGTCAAGAAATCTCTATTGGGTTGGTGGTTCCGGTAACTGGAGTGACTCGACACACTGGGCATTAGCAAGCGGTGGTACTGGAGGAAATTGTGTGCCAACTGCCGTTGACAATGTATTTCTGGATGCGAATTCCGGTCTTGCAGGCAATACACTGACAGTTGATATTGCAAATGCTGCTATGAATACGTTTGATATGCGAACTGCCGGTAACGCTGTTACCCTGACTCCCGGAATACCTTCGACTTTTACAGTTTACTCTTCTGCTTACTTTGCACCGACAGCAGTTATTGAACTCACTGATCTGAACATGTTTTCTTCCGGGACAGCTGAATTATTCAGCGGCGGAAATGAAATGGAAGAACTGGAAGTGAGAATGGCTAATGGAAATTTCTCTCTGCTTGACGAATTCAGAGGTGCAAGTATTCATCTTTCATCGGGATCGCTTGATCTGAATGGAAACAATATTAAGGTTGCTAATTTAAGCAGTGAGGCAGGTACTACTGTGAATCTTGGTACTGTTACTATTGAAGTTTCAAATTTTGATCTGAGAGGAACCATTACCAACACTGCAACCACCAACTTCAGCATGAATGTGTTTTCGCCAACATTCTATGACTACGGATATTATTTTAAAACTCAAGGTACATTTAACAACATAACTGTAAATGCACCCGGATGTAATTTTAATACTCCAAGTCTGATCTGTAAGCAGTTTATTGCTTATTTCTACACCGGTATCAGTGGTATTACCAGTACTTGTACAATAGAAAAAGCAGTCTTCTTCAACGATGTTGGTTTGTTTGGTAATAATCATTTTGATACACTGTTCTTTAATAATCCCGGACGTACAGTTACTGTGTATGGAACTCAGGAGATCGGTACTCAGCTAATTTGTGGAGGTAGTCCGGGATTTCCAGTGTATTTCAATGGAACGAATGCTGCGACATTTTCAAAATCTTCCGGAGATGTTTGTATCAGCAACGTGTTGTTACAAGGTATAACCGGAACCGGTGGAGCAAATTTTTATGCAGGACAAGGTTGTACTGATTTAGGTGGAAATGTTAACTGGCAATTTACACCTTGTGTAGTTACCTCTGATGTTTGGCCGGGTGATGCAAATTCGGATCTGTTGTGTAACAACTCTGATATACTCAACATTGGAGTTGCATTCAACCAGACAGGGCCGGTAAGAGGAGGCGGTAATAATACCTGGGCTGCTCAACCTGCTGCTGATTTTACTACCTGGTTCAGTTCAGCAGTAAATATAAAACATGCCGACAGTGATGGAAATGGAATTGTAGAATATGCAGATACAGTTGCAATCGGACAAAATTATTCCTTAACTCATCCTGCTCGTTTAACTCCTCCTGTTATCACAACAGCAAGCCATCTTCTCCCGCCACTTAGTCTTGAAGCTACTCCTGATACAGTCGGGCCTTCCATGGCAGTGCACATCGATGTCTTGCTCGGAACTCCTGCTGTTCCTGTTGATAGTCTTTACGGAATTTCATTTACTGTAAACTATGATCCGACAGTCGTAGATTCAATGAGTGTGCAATCAGATTTTACCGGTAGCTGGTTAGGTACCGTTGGTGTCGACATGATCACTTTTGTCAGACATTTTCCAACGATCGGAAAAATAGAAGTTGCCATGGTAAGAAATGATCATCAGAATGTAGCAAATGGTTTTGGTGACCTGGCATCATTTGATGTGGTTATCGTTGATAATATTTCGACAGTTACTAATTCACTGTTCAGGCTTACTGATGTAACTGCTATAACCTACACTCAGTTGGTACAACCTCTAGCTAGGGTTAATGATACAATTTATGTAGATCCGTCGGTAAACAAAGTTCCGGACATTGATCTCAATAAATATTTTAAAGTATATCCGAATCCTGCAACAACTTTACTGAATGTCTATTCTAATGATATTAATATCCAGTACGTAGATATTTTTGATATCGCCGGAAAGCAGCTTGTGCATTTAAAAGTGAATACAAATCAAATCGCTTTACCTGTGGAGAGTTTGCCGCAAGGAATTTATCAGCTTCGTTGTATTTCTGAAAAAGGAATATTTAACAGGGCAATTGAAATCGTAAAAAGATAAAATGAATAATAAAAAGATGTTTCCCTAATCCTAATATCAGTTGCACCGGGTTTTCCGGTGCAGCTTTTTCAAAAGAATCTCCCTAACCCTGATTTAGTTGCACCGGGTTTTCCGGTGCAGCTTTTTTAAAAGAAATTTCCCTAATCCTAATTACAGCTGTATCAGATTTTCTGATGCAGCTTTTTTATTTTTTGCACGGGCCTTTAGGGCTGTGCAAAAAATAAATTACACAAGTTCAATATCAAACTGAACAAGATTCACAAACTGCTGAACCCTTTCATCGATCTCTTCCTGCTTTAATTCTGCAAGTCTTTCAATACCGAATTTTTCTACACAAAAAGATGCCATAGCAGAACCGTAAATAATTCCGCGTTTCATATTGTCAAAAGAGATATCACGGGTTTGAGCAAGGTAACCGATAAAACCACCGGCAAAAGTATCACCGGCACCGGTTGGATCGAATACATCTTCAAGTGGAAGAGCAGGAGCGAAGAACACTTGTTCTTTATTAAAGAGTAAAGCACCATGCTCACCTTTTTTAATGATGAGATATTTCGGTCCCATTGCGAGAATTTTCTGTGCAGCACGAACTAATGAATATTCATTTGTCAACTGACGTGCTTCTGAATCGTTGATCGTAAGTACATCTACAAGTTTTATCGTTTCCAATAATGCATCCCACTGGGTTTCCATCCAGAAATTCATTGTGTCCATTACAACAAGACGCGGACGCTTTGTCATTCGCTCAATTACTTTTTTCTGAAGTTGCGGCATCAGATTACTAAGCATCAAAAATTCGCAATCCTGATATGAAGCAGGAATTTCCGGATCGAAATCAAGCAACACGTTTAATTGAGTGTCGATTGTATCACGCGTATTCATGTCAACGTGATATTTTCCTGACCAGAAAAATGTTTTCTGTCCTTTTTTTATTTGTAAGCCTTCGGTATTCAAACCAAACTGACCAAATTTATGGATCATTTCTGCGGGAAAATCTTCGCCGACAACGGAAACCAGTTTAATGTCTTTTCCAAAATACGAAGCCGAGATCCCTGAATAGGTCGCTGCTCCGCCAATTATTTTATCTGTTTTTCCAAAGGGTGTTTCTATGGCATCAAATGCTACAGTTCCGACTACTACAAGGCTCATGGGGTTGGTATATTTTCGCCAAAGATAGAAAAGTTGGTGGGTTTATTAAAGATGACGCAGCATTTGAAACATAAAAAAACGTGAATTTCATCGCTAAAATGCAGTCGTTGTTAATAAATCGGGATTCAATTTATCATTTAGATTCCCGGACTATAATTGTGCAACGATCAATCTTAACGCTCCTGTAAAGGTTGGTTGTGTTCTGAAATGCCCGAATTTTTTATCCCAGGCACCGGATTGAAGATCATTGCTTAGGTTCAGAATGTACTTTGCTTCAAGTTCTGGCGGTAAAAACCCCCAGGCAGACTGGGCCATACGAACCTCTTTTTCCAAAAAAGCTTCCGGTCGACCGTAGTAGGCTTCCTGGAAACCGTCGACACAATCGAGTGGAATTGGAATTTTTATGACTTCCGTATTTCCTCCTAGAGCTTTTTGCAATCGGGCGACCGAAGGATATCGTGCCCTTTCAATTTCTATCAGTTCCGGAAAATAATTTACATTCCAGAAATCATCCAAGGCATCCGGATCAAAGGTCATAATGACGACTCTGTTTTTTGTTACCCTTCTAATTTCAGCAAGACCTTTTTCAATATCCGGCCAGTGATGAACAGTGACCATGGCCATGGCTGCATCGAAGGAATGATCATCAAACGGTAATGATTCTGCTTTTGCATTGATAGCAGGAATTTTTCCGTTTGCAATTCTTTGCGTGCGCATAGCTATTGATGGCTCAACTGCAATTACGTACTTGTCTTCGGGTTCATAAGAGCCTGCACCGGCACCTACATTGATCACTGTTTTTGAATCTGACAAAGTTTTATGTACAAAAGCAGCAATCCGGGGATCTGTTTTTCTTTGACCGGAATATTTTTGTCCGTGGGTGTCGTAGTCGAAAGCGGGGTTGGTGATTTTCATTTTGTAGTGGAATGAATGTATGCAATGAATGTTAACGGAAAAAATTATTGGAGATGAAGTTAAACACAAGAACACAAGTTCACAATAAGATCACGGAATTTATTACACATCAAATTCCGTGATCTTATTGTGAACTTGTGGTCTGAGTGTTTATTTTATCTACCCATGTTAAAGAAGATACTTTTTAATTATGTCAGAAATAACCCCCGGCATATTCAACGTCATGAAATGTCCACCACCTTTGATCTTGTAATCACACTTGACATAGCGGATCGGTAAGACCCTGTCGGAGGTACCATGAATATGAATAATATTTTCGGGAACAAACGTGTTCTGCCAATTAATGATCTTTTCTATTGACCATATTAAATATTCGTGATCAGTTTCTTCAATGATGGTTTTTAACAGGATCTTTTCTTCATGAGTTGTTATACCGAATAACCAATTGGTTAGGAATTTTACTTTCTTAAAGTACCTGATCGGAAAAACTCTTTGAATGTTTAAAAAACCAATAAATCTGTAATACCAGGGAATTTCATACTTTGTTTTTGCAGATGATAGCAAAATTATTTTTTCCGTTTCAATTTGTTTAGCAATTTCAATAGCCATCATTCCACCGAATGACAGACCGATCAAAACCGGTTTTTTGTCTGTGATCTGAGAAAGTAACCGTGATGCATAAGATTCTATACTTTCATTTTTGTAAGGTGGAATCCATTTTAAATATACCGGTTCTAAAGGAAGAAGATCCAATTTCTTAAAAACTCTTTCGTCAGCACCAAGTCCACTCAGGATGTATACTTTTCTATTCACACATGTAAACATATAAAATGGAAATCAATGTTTAATAAACCGAAAGAAATTATCTTGCGATTTAATGAAATATACACCAGACGATAAATTCGAAACATTAAAAGTCGTTTTTCCGATTTCTTTGAATTCATTTTTTATCTGCATTTTTTGTTGCAGTATATCATAGATTTCAAATGTTGAGTTTTCTGAATTGATAATTGAAATGTATTCACTCGCAGGATTGGGATAGATAAAGAATTGTTTGCGTTCTTCTTTTGCAATTGTAGTGGGAATATTAAATATCGTTTCAAAGTTATCTGCAAATTCGTCTGTCGGTCCGCAGGTATTTACAGCATCCCAGTTTACTGACCATGTCATCATTCCGCGAAGAGTCGGATATCCTCCTGATTGCTGAAGCGTATAACTTCCCGGCTGCGGACCTGTTCCACGCAGATACTCCATAGCCGATTTTACAACTAGCGGATCTGTATATCCGCCACCCGCAGCATTTGTACAAGCCGGAAGTCCG
The DNA here is from genome assembly GCA_049363815.1 of Bacteroidota bacterium. GTDB lineage: Bacteria > Bacteroidota > Bacteroidia > AKYH767-A > 2013-40CM-41-45 > JADKIH01. The sequence goes on along the minus strand of JBMQEM010000016.1, from coordinate 22,754 downwards.
ACAGCAATTTGATTCGCATTTAAACCTGTGAACATTCCACCTGCTGTATTAAATCCCTGAATGAGTGCTTCTGTCATTGCAACAATGAAATCAGCTGTACCTTGCGTGTAAATATTTCCGTCGATACCAAACATACTTCCACTATTGTAAAGTTGAACTTGTAATATTTCAATTGAGTCACGTAATGCATTTATGACAGGCAGATAAGCACCCCATATTCCACCATAGGCTGATTGTCCACCATGAACGAATGCAGTTTCAGGAGCCATTGTAAGTAGCAATCGTTTATTGTGCGCAGAATAAAAATCACTCATGATCTGTTTGATTGCATCGATCAGATTGATCACATGTGCGTCGACAGGATTTGCAATTGTACCACCTGTTGTTGACAAAGAATTTCCTTCGAGATCGATGTCAATACCATCGAAACCATACGTATTGATGATTGCATTCATCGTTGCAACAAATGTATCGCGTTCTGAAATATTATCGAGCGAAACAGGTGCAGTAGCTCCGCCAATGCTGATCAGAACTTTTTTCCCCAGACCTTGCAAACTTTGAATTTGTGTTATCAAAACCGGTTGCGAAACCTGATCCGGAATAAATTCCATTTTATAATCTGTCCCGGCCTGCGGAACCGCAAATGAAACTTCAATCACATTGTATCTCGAATCGATCTCGTCGAGTTGAATGTACGGTGCATTTCCATCGTTCCAGTTTTGCCAGTAGCCGACTAAGGCTGGGTTAGGAATCTGGGCAGCTGACAGGACTGTTGACAGGAGTAGTACGAATGTGAGATTGAGTTTCATTTTTTTTTCGATAGAGAATGCAAGATAAGCGAATCTCAGTATATTCAATAAATCATAATAGAAAGCAACAATTTATTATTATAAATATTCGCAATATTTGAATTAATTTAACTTTACATATGCAGGGTGAAATAATTTGATATATTTGGTAGGAAAATTAAAGTAGAAATTATAAATATATGGAAAATTTCAGAGTATGAACTATCAGAGTTGAGCTTTGGATTGTATCTTGTTGAGTTTAATATTGACATAAGGAAATTTATTAGAAAATAGGTCTTAAAATGAGAATACTTTTAGTGCTTTTGGGATTATTGATTTTTCAGGAATGCAATGCACAAAACGGAATTTCAGTTGGAGCCAATTTTCATGTTGAAAGAATAACATGGTCTCCTTCAGGTCCTTATTCATATTATGATGAATTGTATAATCCACTGAATACTAAATTGAGTTTTGAAGGGATTTATAATACTGAGTTAGTTGCATTTGGAACAGGGGTTTCTTTTTTTAATGAAGAATATTCCAAGCGTCAATTTTATAATACAGATTTGTATCCAATCGTTTATAAGTCCAAGAATTTAGGAATATTGTTAAATGTTCATCTGAATTTTAGCAAAAAAAAGAATTCGTTTTTCTTTGCATTTAATAATGAATTTGTCATTTCAACTTTCGCACAAAGAATATTTATTGGTCCACCGGGAATTGATACTAAAATCCTGGAACTGGAATCTGCAACTTATAATAGATGGGTAGCAAGTTTTGGAATAGGCTATAAATTAAATGTAGGCGGAAAAGTTTATCTAAAGGCTTTACCATATTATTCTGTCAATGGTAGTAAGGAAACAATACTTTCGGAAGAACCCGGTTTTTATAAATTGGGAGGATCTTTGGGATTATTTCGTGTGTTTTAATTTATGAATTATGAGTTTATAAATCTTATCAAGAATTATGAATTGATTTATGGACTAAATAAAGTAAATATTGTTCCTTTTTGCCAAATATTGTTTGCATCTATGAAAAATTTCGCTTCCAAAATTTATTTTTTACTCACTATTGTTTTTATTCTGGATTTTTCCATTTCATATTCAGAAGAACCCAATAAAAGAGAATTAACAGGCAGATGGAACTTTGTATGTTTTTATGATACTCTAAATAAGCTTGAAGAATGCCCAAATATCAACAATGAAAACGCATTCTATATAGAGTTTGATCCTGAAGGAAAGGAAGGCATCATTCGTGGATTAGCGTCTAAAAATTTTCTTCAAGGAGAATATTCAATGGATTCCGAAAACAAAATCAGTTTTATAAATATGTGGGGATCAAAAGCGATGGAACTAACCAAATGTGGTCATGATTTTTACGATGCATTTATAAATTTAGATTCTATATCACAAAGAGGGGATAGTTTGTTCGTAACATACGGAGATGCGAACAAACTAATCAAGTTTGTAAAAGTAAAATGAAATTCTAAATAGAAGAAATCAATTCTTCCCACTCAACATCCGCCCCAATTCCATTTCCAACCGGTCAAGATTCTCTTCGTTCTTTTCGCTAGCAAATGCTTTGATATTTTCGCATTCTTCTGCAGTATCGAAAACCATTTTGAAAGTAAGATTTGTTTTGTTGTAAGCTACTTCTTCAAACAATGCTACGATCTGAAACTTCGGACTTGTAACATGATTCAAAACAATGAGCTCAGGTTTTTCGATTTTTACAAAAACAACTTCGTTGGGGAAATGTCCTTTGTCGGGACCATGCATTACAAATTTCCAGGTACCACCCGGACGAAGATCAAATTCACTAAACGTATTTGTAAATCCTTTTGGTCCCCACCAGTTTTTTAAATGATAAGGATCTGTCCATGCACGAAAAATTAAATCTCTGGAAAAATTGATCACTCGCGAATTGACAATTTCACAATCGGGAGTGGCATTGATGATTTGCATTGTAGTGTCCATGATTTCTTATGTTTTTAAATTTATTTTTCTAACAAATAATCACAATGAGCATTACGTGGATCTTGATTAAGCAAGATACATAAAGGTATATAAATATCAGGCAACTCGTCACTAAATTCTTTCGGGGCTTCAAAAAAATGTTCAATGCAAACGGCAAAAAACTCCCTTTCGCTTTTTCCCGCATAATTTCGAAGAAATGAATCTTCATCATTCCGAATCCTGTGATATTCATCAGTGCTCTTTTCTTTCCAGGCATCATATTTTACCGCAAAATCCATTGTCGTATCGCTACCTAAAAGGGCACTTAGTTCAAGAGCATGCGCCATTTCATGGATCCCTAAATTTAACTTGTCATCTTTTGTTTCATAGCCCTCAAGAAAGTCTTCCCAGCTCAGTAATATTTTTCCGCTTTGGCCGGTTAACCCTTTATAGTAGACATCGCTGTTTGTAAACCGGAATGTTTCAGGAAATACCATGATCTCCTGAAATTTGTTCAAGACATAATTCTCCAGACCAAATGTGATCTGTATAGCCGCAGCTGAAATTAACGTCTCGTGCTTGTCTTCAATTTTTAATCCATTCTTTCCAACAAAATTTTTGTGCGAACGAAACCGATGTAAGCGTTTGATGAATTTTTTCCTGCCTGCGGGCGACAGGTTTCTGTAATAGTCGTTGTGTTGGGTAAGCAGTTCGTGATACAATTGAATATTCGAATTCGATATATAAATTTGAATAGTATTGCCATTTAATTTTGTATAGAAATACACAAAGGCGATTATTCCGAAAAGATATGCAAGGGTCATAGGTTTAGGAGGTTACCTTCCAAAAGCAGTTGTGGTTAATAAAGACGTTATTCCAAAGACTAGCCCGATGATTGTCCCTGAAACGACTTCTTTCATCGTATGACGTTTTAATTCAAGCCGTGACCAGGCGATAGTGATAACGAAAATACCAAAAAGCATGGCAAAGCCATCATTTATAGGTAATATAAGGAATGTCAGAAAAACATTGTAAGCTACATGCATTGAACTTTTGATATAGATATTTACAATTTGTGCAGTGACCAGTAACAGGAATGCGTAAATAGTGTTAAATCTCATTGACCTTGATTGATCGGTAAAATAGAGCAGAGCAATTACAAGGATCAATAACAAAACGGCCGTACGATACCATTTTTGTCGCTGCATCTGATTTGAAACATCAAGGTTGGTGTAATCTCCACGCTTAGTTCCCCTGTATGTCTTTATAGCCATTGGAATGAACATTCCGCCTATGACGATAACGGAAGTCAAGATTGCTTTATATAGTTCTTCATAGGCAAAGAGTACATAAAGAAGAAAAGAAGGAAGAGTTACAAATGGATGTCCGAGGGTAGAAATGAACCCGGCAATTTTCTGACGCATAAACGATAAGTCAAGTCTAACAACGACCTGTTAAATGTAAAAATAAAATTGTTCACCTAACGATAGCCGGAATTAAATAATCGGCCATGATCTTGTCTGTCTGTTGATGTGCATACGGTGTATTGAAAGCCGTTGACGTGATCACAATTACAATTGGTTCATCTTGAAATATGAAGATCTTGTTACCACCATTTCCGCTGGAATAGGAAACTTCATAATTTTTATTACTTACGTTGAAAGTCTTATTCCAGAAAAGATAACCATAGTACTCGTTATCAGTTCCTGGGATTGGAAGTTGCTTTGAGGTTGATTTTTCTGCCCATTCAGGATTAAAAATTTCAGAACCATTCCAGTTTCCGTGGTTAACATACAACTGACCAAACTTTGCATAGTCAAGCGATGACATTTTCAATCCACCCGCTGTATTGGCTATTTTTTGTGGAGTGTACTGCCATTGATAATTTGTTATTCCCAATGGCTTGAATAATTTTTCATCTGCAAATTTTTCAAGTCCACCTGGCAGGAACTTATCGAGAACATCACCCAGAATAACAACACCGGCAGTAAAATAATCCCAGTCTTTTCCGGTAACCTTTGCTTTGTCCATAGGTAAATTTAAGGCAAAGCTCACCCAATTGTCCGTCGGATACATGTTTTCTTCATTTCCGGGAGAATCTTCATTCATATCTGATCCTTCAAAAGCGGAACTCATAGTAAGAAGACTTTTCAGTGTAACACTGTCTTTTTTTGTTGAATAATTTTCAAAACTTCTGAGGTTGTAAAAATCACCTAGCGCCAGGTTTTCACTTTTAATTATTCCTTCCCTTACAGCAATTCCCATAATAGCCGAACAAAATGATTTACCCACCGAACGCGTATCGTGCAGAGAATCTCTTCCTGAACCATTAAAGTATTCTTCAATCAGAAGTTCACCATTTTTAATTACAACGATGCTGGTAATATTTTTAAAGTATTTCTCCGCAATTTTACGATTGAGTTTTTCTATTAAAGACTTGTTGTACGTACTTCCGGATATTTTCCAGGACTGACTTTTTTGTATTGGCTGGATGGCGATCAGTTTCTCGTCGATAATTTTTTCAGGAAAAAGAATATTCAAAGACCCCTTTGCAATCATATTTCCTGTAACTACTGAATCGAGTTTTAAATAGGGACGGATCTCAATTGTCAATGAATGTGTCCCGGTGGTCAAAGCATCCTCTCCACCACGCATCATGAATCTGTTCCAAAGAAAACGGCCCCATGAATCTTCATTGGTTGAGCTGATCAGGGGAACACGGAAAACCGTTCGGGTATTTTTACTTTCTGCGCTTCCTGCTCCTGGATTCAGATTTTCTTCATAGATTATTTTATTGTCAATGTAAAAAGTGAACCGGTAGTTTCCATTTGATGTAAGTTCTTCAATGGTTGAGGCTGGTGAAAGATGCTGTAAAAAACCGGTTAGAGAATTTTCCATGAAAACCCGGATATTTAAATCTGAATTTTCTTTTAATTCAAAAACAGAAATAAAATCCTTTTCTGTAAAACGATCAATAGCAATTGGTTTTTCCATAAAGGCGATCTTCATTAAATTATCCTTGTGAACAGGGTATTTAATACTGTCGCTTTTCACCACAAAAATGGATTGCGAGAAACTAAAATGATGAATAGATAAAAATGTTAATATGACAGCAAAATATTTATTCATTTCATTGTACTTTTTGATAAATATTCAAAATAAAGAAATTCAATACTCCAAAAATATTCATTTAATTTAAGTGTAAAGACTAATGAAAAGTTAATGTCTCAACTGATAAGATCAGACAGTATCTCTATCAAAAAATATAATCTCCGGTTTTACTAATAGTGCATTTTAGTTCTTTTTTTTCTCTTTGAAATTTATCGAACCCTGATTTCAGGTTGGTCCAGAAATTGACCAAATCCTTGTTCCGGTTAAAATTTTCCGAGTGAATTCTGAAATTTTCATCTGTCATTTTAAATGGAAAAATGTAAACGGGAATCTTAGCCTGACCACCTTGTCTTGCATGAATAGCATATAAATAGATCTCCTTGATCTTATCGTCAGTCATTGGCATGCAGCCAATGGTTACACAGGAGCCATGAATGAAAATATCCCCACCAAGATCAGAGGCCGTACTCTTTCTTTTATCTGCTTGGTTAGGATAGCTAACTCCAAGCGACAGATAAAAATTACTTGTTGGATTAAATCTGTCGATGTGATAGAACCCTTCCGGTACCTGATTGTCCCTTTGTTTTCGCTTTGGTCCAAGGTTTCCGGAGGAGGAGCAAATTTCGTAAGTTTCTAAAAGCTGATAGGAGGAACCGGACTTCTTTTTTCCATATAGCTCCAGTTGTGCTTCATGTTTATAAGCGATTAGGATTATTTCAATTTCGTTTAATGGAATATTTTTAAGATCTAAAGTTTTGACGATAGTTTTTTCTTTTTCAGTAAAGGTTTTTCGCACACGTTCAAATTTCTTCTGTTCAGAAATAAAATCCTGACCAGGTAAAAAAGAACAAAAAAGTAAAAACAGAAAAATGGATAATTTATACATAAAAATGAAATTAATGTTCAACATTCATTTCCATTCGGTACATATCAAATCCAGGTGCCCAGAAATCTTTTATCGTCTCTTCAAGAACAAAGCCGAATCGTTCGTAATATTTGTAAGCAAGTTGTGAAGTCCTTACGGAGATCCTTTTTACATTTGGAAGGAGTTTGATCATTTCGATTCTGAATGCAGTAAGCCTTGAACCGAATCCCATACCCTGATATTGCGGGTCGACCATGTCCCAGGAGATCCTTATCACGCCTTTTTCATCAGAATAGTTAAAACCACCGCAACTAACGATCGCTTTTCCATATTCAACAACAAAATAGTTTTCAGAATGATTGTTAAGGTAATTTATCAGATCGTTTCTCTCCTCCGGTGCAAAATATGCAGGAGTATTCAGGCGAAGCATTTCCAGAATGCTCTCCTGATCCGATGACGTATATTTTCTGATAATGATTTGATCGGACATAAACTATTTACTTTTTTTAGTTGCTTTCAGTTTTAGAGTTGCTTCGTTTAACTTGATACGGAACTTTACCATTTTTGTGACAAGGCTTAATGGTAATTTTTCATTGTGCGGAAACTGAACCGATCCTTTGGCATTTTTATAAACGGAAATTTCGTTTTTAAATTCTTTTAATACATCAGGGGTTGGATAAAAACCGATATGATTCTTATAACCCGCAAAGTATGCCAGCTTTCCTTTATAGGTATATGCAGGTATTTGATAACTGATTCCTTCTTCAGCTTTTGGAGCTGCCTTTAATATAGTAGCACGGACCTGTTCCAGTCTTAATTGAACATCTTTCGGAAAGTTCAAAATGTACATATCAACTGATGAGGCCTGATCATTTTTAGTTTGCATAGTATATGAATATCTCTGATTGATGCTATCCAATATCGATATCGTCCAATTGGATTGTCAAATTAAACTTTAATTTTATTGATTCAAAGTAATATTTTTTTCAGAATGAAACAAACAGTACCTGACGAAAATGCTATAAGACAAAAGCGTGGATTTTCTTTCACCGCAACCGGCGCTGTACTTGGGTTTATCAGTTGTGTACTTTCTCTGACGAATCCCGTCCCTGAACTATATTATATTATTTTGTATGGACTAACTTCTATTGCCATACTACTGATCTTTGTTGGCCTCTATTTTATTTTTGAATAAGAATTTTGCTTTCAATCTTTCAGAATTTAATGACAAAATCGACATAAGGTATACCAAGGGAAATTGCCTCAGCAATATCCTGATTGATCAGAAAAGCCAGATCAACGGAGATGCTTTCTCCAAAAAACCGGACACCATAAGAGTAGATGTTATAGTATTCATGTCCGTTTGGTATAAACCAGTTCTCCGTAACCAAAGAAGCTTTTCTGGCAATACGGGTGGTTGCGGATAATGTGAGGAAAGGTTGATCGGCTAGTTGTGAATCTGTATATCCCCAGCCAATTCCGCCGGTGATATTGTGATCAATTGAACCGTATGTACCAATACCATATAAAATTCCAAATCCTGTTCTGTCATCCCCATCAAAACCGGGAATGCTTGCATAGATCAACCCTCCTCCTGCATGTACCTTTTCAGTAATTTCAAATCCGAACTTGGGAGTTATAAAAAAGATCGGATCGAAATTTCCGGTTGCAAGACTTGCAAAGGTTGAAATAAATTCAAGTCCGCCACCTAAAGAAATGTTGTCTGTGACCCCGACGTTGAATGAGTTCAGGAATAAATAAGTGTTCTGATAATATCCTTCTCCTTTTTTCAATGAAAAGGCGGAAGTGCTGAACAGATAACGTGTAGCATTAGGATTTGGAAACCAATATGTACCGGCTACTACATCTTTCCGGTCAATTCTTTCTATTGATTTGATCTGTTTAAATGGGATCTCAACTTTTGGCAGTGAAGCGGTTTTCATGATGATCATTCCGGAGTCCTGACGGATGATTGTCCCAATAAAAACAGCATTATCCACTAATTTTATTTTGTAGGTATTTGATGTATCTCCAGGTTCAATGGCATATGTGGTTTGCCCACTACAAATCGGTGGGACTAAAAGCAAAAAAATAATTGAAGTAAAATAAAGAAGATTTCTCATCGGCTGTTAATATGATCCCGTAAATCAGATTGCATCAATAATACCATCTAATGTAGTATTAAAATATTAATTTCCCATATCAATAGAGATATCATATTTGATCAATAATCCCGGTAGTTGTGAATGAGAGAATTTTGCTTTTTTAATTTTGTTGATTTCAGGATCTAAGGCGAGATTGGTTGAAGTTCGCAGATCTGCTTTTTCCAGTATCGTTCTTTCAAAATGCGCATCCATCAGGTCACAATTTTCAAACTTTGATTCTGTCACATCACATTCAGTAAAGTCTGTTTCCTGAAGTTGTGAGTTTCTGAAAACGGTTTTCTTTATTTTCTTTTTGAAAAAAGTTGAATGATTCAATGTGCAATTCTCAAAAGTAAATGATAAGCCGAAATCACTGCAGGAGTCAAACCGGAGACCGAGCATTTTACAGTCTGTGAATTTGACATCCCGGAAAATTGTATTCATTATTTTAGCCAGACTCAGGTTACAGTTTTTGAATTTACAATCAATAAATTTTAATGCAGAAATGTCGCTATTTGCAAAATTGCAATTATTGAAATTGCAAAATTCGTACTCACCTTTTGGCAATGGCGATTCTTCGAAGTTGATTTTGTCGAAGGTTTTGTTCTCTTCGAATACACCATTCATAAAATGTAATTTCAGGTTTATTATTTGGGTAAATATTTATTGTGATCAGATTCTTCAAATACAGGCTCTTTTTTTAATTCTATCTTAGGAGCAGAAACATGTTTCTTTTCCGGAACAGTTAAATCGTTAAAGCGCTTTACTCTTTTTGTCAGTCGGGGATGAGAAGAAATTTTTTCTGCAAACCAAAACCAAAACCCGTTTTCGGTTTTTTCCTGCTCAACAAATCGCTCGATATTGACCTTCGTATATAGCTGTTTTCCGGAAGCAAGTAGTACCAGGCCCGGCTTCACCCCAGATGGGGCCAATGCTGCTCCAATGTTATCGCAAGTGTATTCACAAGCTCTTGAATAAGCTGAATTAAGAAATGGAACGATAATCGACGGAAATAAGATCAACGATTTTAACATGTGTTTTCTTTTGATATGACCAAGTTCGTGGCCAATAACAAATTCTACTGAACGTAAATTATTTGAATATGCTTCTTCTGCGATATCAGAATAAAGCACAATGTAGTTGGATCCAAGGAAGGATGTTGCGAAGGCATTTAGAACTCCGCCATGCTGAAGAATGTATACACTGGGAGTGTTTTTTATTCCCAGCGATTCGCATTGAGCAATAACGATGTTATGAATATCGGGAAATTGAGAAGAGGATACTTTCACAGCATTTCCTTTCAGATATCCGGTTAGAACTCCGATTCGCATGAACAGGAGAAAAATTATAATTAGTGCATAAACGGAAAAAACAAGTACAAGCTCTGGCTTGGCTGCAAAGATCATTAGCGCAAGATCAAGTAAGCCATAAATAAAGTAGTAGCCGGCGAGAGCGAAAATGATCTTAATGAAAAAGTATATGCGTTCTTTACTGCTGATCTCGTAAGATATTTCCTGATTAATTTCCGTGGACATTTTTTAAGAATTTAGTGCAAGTAAAGAAAAAATTATTTGAACTTTAAAAAGAACTTGAATTATTGATCATTCTTTTTTCTATGATTCTGGACGATGGGGATAAGAAAAATCCCGGATTCCGGAATTAGCGGGATCAGGGATAGGAATTTAATGTTTATTTATATCCTTTTCTACGATTATGCTTCTTCCAGGATCTTAACTTCTATTTTTTTCATTTTCATGAGTGCCTGCATAATTCGTCCTCCTTTTTTGGGATCGGACATTAGTTTACCCAGACCGGCAGGAACGATCTGCCATGACATACCGTATTTGTCTTTCAGCCATCCACACATACTTTCATTGCCACCATTGGCTATGAGTTTATTCCAGTACATATCAATTTCTTCCTGAGTATCGCAGTTTACAACGAAAGAGACAGCTTCATTGAATGAAAACATCGGACCTCCATTAAGTCCCATAAATTTACTGCCGTTGATCTCAAATGTTACGACAAGAGGATTCTCACCAGTGATCTTTGAATCTTTGAAGATCGAACAATAATATTCAGCAGCTTCTTTGGCTTTACCGTCGTACCAGAGGCAGGTTGTGAGGGGGTGTGTCATTTCAAAGGAATTTAGTATGTGATTTATTGATGCAAAATTACAGCATATTTTATTGAGGAGAAGGGTGAATACCGACATAAGAACAGGGGGATTCCGATGTTATGCATCAATCTTCAATTTTATTATATCCTGCTCTTGCGCACCTTTGAATTAATAGTTCTGTGGGCAATGTAAACCAAGATGAGTAAAACAAGAATTCCCCAGATCTTAGTAATTGCAAGGATAAGAGATTTAATTATTTCCCAACCGAAATTAAACGATTCTGCTATCTGATTTCCAAAACCGGGTTGATACTCATCAATATTCTTATCGTTTGAAATAAGTTCGCGTTTTAAAGCTTGCCGTTGATAAATTGAAATAGACACCGTACTGAATTTAATTCTGTCTTTAAGAGAAAGAATATTTAACCGGGCATTATCGAAATCAGTATGATTGCTTGCTAAAATATCCTCCACATCAATAGTTTCTCTTAATTTTTTTCCTCTTTCATCGCTTGCTCTTATCAACCGGTCTGAATTCTTTGTTGACCTTATTTGTGTTAATTCATTTGCAAGTAATTGAAGCGAGACATCATCAGATCTTATAATTCTATGGTCGAGAAATTTGATTTGGGAAGAAATCTCTTTAAGAGTTGAATCAAGTTTTGAATCAGGAACCCTTAGTATAATAGAATTCAAAACAGTGTAGTAGGTAGTTTCGAGAGAAGAGTCTTCACTGACTGCCTTATTCGTCACATTGTCAATTGTACTTTTCAGGTCTGTGTGATTTACGAAACCGCCATTTCTTGAAGTAATCTGTTCAATTGCATTCGTTGATTCAATTACATCTTTTACCTGAAATTTTAGTTCAGCTGTACGAATGAATTTTCTTTTTTCGCTTACTCCTCCATAGTGCGTTGTATCAGAAGACATTTCTGATTTCAAATCTGCCGGAGGAAGCTCTGAAATTTGAGTTTCTCCCATAGCAGCCGGATAAACCTTTTCAACACTAAGGTTTTCTTTATTAGTTTGTGTACAACTGAATAAGAAAAGACCAATGAACATTACTGAAATAATCTTGCTGATCTGCATGTTGGTTTTTTTAGAGGTTATGAAATAGTTAATATTTTGAAGGGATTTTTTTAGTAAGCCGAAAAAATTGCCGGACATGTTTTATCACAGATTAGGGCTTATCCGATTTTCCATAAATAGTTTTAAATTAAAATCATGGCTTGACGAATATCAGTTTGGTTTTTTGTGAATTCCAATTGGTGCTGCTAAAGAACAATTGACTTATTTATAGATCCACATAAGAACAGGCTGTTTTGATTTTTTTAAAAGTGGGTCGATGAGTTTAAAGCTATTATTGGAAATAGTTGGACAACCCCAGCCTTCGGGTGTTCCGTTTGGATAAACGTCTTCATCACTAACCTCCTCCCAGGAATGAAAAACAATTGTTCTCGCCTGAGCGTTATTGTTGGTCGGCTCCAATCCATGCATCACATATTTTAGATTGACTCCCCAATCACTATAAGCACGTTCGCCCAGTTTATACTTTCCCAGGGAGGAACAATGGCTTCCATCCTTATTGCTGAATACAGGATCAGCCTTTGATTGATCACCGCTCCAGCGATTGTCGCAGCAGCCGTGCCCGACAAGAAATGAGTATTGAATTGTGTCTTTTTTAAAATCCCAGAATATAAATCTCTTAACCCCTGAATGAAGACTCATGTCGATGAGAATGCAAAAATCTGTATTAAACTTTTTATCATTACAGTATTTTAAAGCCTCTGTTGCTTTTTTTCTCGTTTTAGAAAATTCTAAAGCCGGTTTATTCAAATCGTGAACTGAGTCGTCGGGTAAATTGCACGATGTAAACGTCAGCGACCAGAATGATATGAGAAAGGTTGTAAGAACTTGCATCGGCCTTTTTAAATTGTTGATGCAACAAACGGTAAAATTGAAATGAATATTTTGTCTTATTAAGAATTATCTTAATTAAGGAAAATTTGAATTAGACAGAAAGAAATGCAAGGGCATCTTTTCTGATGAAAGCTACACCACAAATCCTGCGAGATTCTATGCAGAGCAGAGATTAATAGAGAAAGCGGTATTCTCAGGCAGAAAATTTAAGATCAATGACCTGTAACAAGTAATTTTTTTGCAGCACCCAAATTGCACTTTTGAAATTTTGAATATGCAAGAGCTGCCCTCACCCTGATTTGCTCATTGGATTCATTAAGCACATATCCGGCAATCGCATCATGAACAGTATATGCCTCAGGACACATTAAACCCGTTGTCCATACTAATGGATCTGCTTCGGCCTGTTGAATGTATTTCGAAAAATATGAACGACTGTAGCAAGCAAGGATAATTACATCTCTTTTTCTTCCATCTGAATTCATATATGTTTCTTCCAGATTAAAATCCATCAACCCATCATGACCAATATAAGCTAACAGGTTTGAATTTCCTGAGATTCCAATTGTTTTTCCATCAACATGAATCGTATCCTTATTGATTCCTGCAACTCCGTTAAGATAATCCTGGGTACACTTTTTAATGTAACGTCCATCATATGCATCTGCTATTAGGTAGAAATTGCCGGAAGTACTTTTAAAAACAATTCTTTCCATGATAACAGAACCGGGCTTAAAAGTTTTTACCACCTTCCATTCTTTACTTTTTTTAAAGTACGTTCTTATTCCGAAACCGCATCCCCAGTACAGATTATTATCCGGATCTTGCCCGTTTCCAATTCCTGAAGGAACAGGAACGATACCCTGATACTTATTGTCGCAAAGGGCAACGAATATGTGAATAGTTTTAAAAGAGGAATCAAAAGATTGAACTGATTTAGTTTTGTTATATTGAAGAATGTTGTCCTCCTGATTTATTTGCGAAGTACAACTTGAAGAGAAGAAGAAAGGAATACACAAAAATAGTAATGTGAGCTTGTACATGAATATGGTCTTAATTACCTATTTACTTTTAGCAGGATATAGCATTCTCAATCCATTGAATATTGCCTGATGTGATATAGTTGCATGATCTTCATTTGGCAGGTAATCGAAAATAATTTCAACGTTATTGTTTTTTGAGCCCTTCAGTTTTTCAACAAGCAGGTTTGCATCCACTTCCATTACACGCGGTTGTTCGCTTGGAGTCAGGCCTTCTTTTCCAACTGCAACATAGACGTCTGTTCTTTGATTTAACTGTTCAATTTTTTGAATTGGTTGGTTGAGCAATGAACCATTATCCCACCAGATACTTGGACTGATGATGAGATATTTATTGAACAATTCAGGTTTTTTTAACAAGACCTCTGTTGCCAATAATCCACCCAGAGACTGGCCAATTAACATTGCTGATAAATTGGTCTTGTATCTGCTGTTTATAAAAGGCTTTAATTCATTTTCGAGAAAAGAAATGAATTTATCAGAATGCCCGGTTGTTGGATAATTTTTCTTTTCTGATTCTATCGTAGAAGGAAAAGTAAAATCTCTTCTCCTGTCAACCGTAGCAATTCCGACAACAATTGATTTTGGAACCCTGTCGATCCATGAAAAAGTGTTGAATTGAAATAGTCCGACTGTATGGATAAAATCTTCGTCCGCTGATCCATCAAGTAAATAAACAACAGGGTACTTTATTGTGTCACCCTGATCATAACCTTCAGGTAAATAAACATTCAGAACTCTCTTTTCGCCCAATACTTTTGATTGTGACTCTACTATTGATCCAAGCACAAATGGTTTGGATGTTTCTGTAGCATGCTGTTGTTGACTAAAAACGCTGTTGCTAAAAAATATTACCGGAAAAATAATTTTTAAAACAATTTTCATCTTCTTGAAGTTAGTTGTTTAGACTTGCTTACTTTAAATTCAGGATTTTCATTTCTGTTTCGTCGTTGCAGATAAGTAATTCTACTTTTCTTAGTCGCGGAATCAGGATTTTCCAGTTTGTATCCATTGCAAAGACTTTCTTAAAAAGCGGCAGTGCATCTTCTGTTTTTCCTTTATTGACCAGGGATACAGCATGCCAGAATTTCATTTCCGAATCGGCAGGGAGCATTTTTTCAGCAATGCCATATTCTTTCTCTGCTAAAGTAAGATCATTTTTTTCTACAGCGAGATCGCCCAGATTAGAATGTTCGTAGGCACGATAGAGATTTAAAAGACGCTTCAATTCTACAATGGGTTGAACATTATCTTCGACACGCAGATCAATCGGTTTGTCTTCCCAGATTCTACCGGTAGCAACCGGATTAACAATCAAGAGCGAAGCGCTTTGCATACCTCTGATATCACCACCTTCATTTTGTGCGGCTTCAAGAGCGGCTATCATCCGTTCTGCAAGGGGGCCTTTTGTTTCTTCAAAAGCTTTTGCCATTGCAGGGCAAACGGTTTCGTTCAGCATTAAATTTGCTTGTACTGAAAAGTTTTTTCCGGAAATATTTCCTGCAGCAGGAATACACTTTTTCCCGGTATACGACGCTGTTCTTCCTTGCATGTCTAATGCAGCCAGCTGACGGACATCCCTAGCTGAATCGGCATCGGTTAGGATTTTTATAACATCGGCGGGAGTTTTTCCCGCTTTTAATAGTCTCAATCCTTCAAGACCGTAAGCTCTGTTTACAAATGATTGCGTAGCAACAACACCTATTCCGGCTTCGCCCCAGCCGACAATTGAACCGACAGAAAAGGCGTGCGACTGAACAGCAATGCCCATTTCACCTGTAATAGAATCTCTTGCCACTATGGAATAGGTACTGGCAAGTGGAGAAGAATTTGAATTTTGTGCTTCTGTAAGAAAATTAGAAAATGTAAGCAACAATAATATGATGATCCGGATTTTCATTTGATTGTGTTTTATGGAATAGGAGAAAGACACATGATAAAATTATTCATCACTTCTTATCGCCCAACGCAATTTTGCGGATTTAGCACGCGGGTTTGAACTGCATTCCTCTGCAGAGGGGCGGATTGGATCCGGTGCAATTTCTGAATAAACTCCGGCACGGAATAAGGACTGAAAAGATTTTTTTACTCTTCGGTCTTCACCGGAATGAAATGACAGAATGGCCACACGTCCGCCGGGTGCCAGTACATAGGGAAGTTTTTCGAGAAATGTATCCAGTACGTTAAACTCATCATTGACTGCTATTCTTAACGCCTGAAAGGTACGCTGACATGATTTTTTTATTTCTTCTTTCTTAATGTTTTCAGGTAAAAAATCAAGCGCTTCCTGAATGACCTGTTTCAAATGCGTTGTAGTTTCAATTTTATTTCCTTTTGAAATTTTAGAAACAATGGTTTTTGCAATAGGAATATAATGCGGTTCATCAGAATTAACAAGAAGCAATTCTTCTAATTCATCACGCTGAATATTTTTCAAAAATCCGGATGCAGGAATTCCATTTTTTGGATTAAGCCTGAGATCAAGTGGTCCTTCTATTTTAAATGAAAATCCCCTATCGGGATTATCAATTTGCATTGACGAAACTCCAAGATCAGCCAGAACAAAATTCAATGGGCCGGATTCATAAGTGATCTGATCTATTCCGGAAAAATTCATGATGTGAAATGTTACCACTTCCGGCCCGAATCCTTTTGCAAGTAAACGGTCTTTGGTGCGCGGTAATTCAAGCGGATCAGCATCGATTGCATACAAATGTCCACCGGGAATCAAGCGCTTTAGTATTTCCTGACTGTGTCCGCCATAACCCAATGTTGCATCAAGTCCAATTTGTCCCGGAACAATGTTCAGGAATTCCATGATCTCATTTACACAAATAGAACGATGCATTCCTGCAGGAGTTTTTCCCTGCTGAATAACCTTATCTACATCTGCGGAGTAAATTTCAGGTTGTAATTCTTTATATTTTTCTTTAAAAGTTTTCGGATGTGTTCCTTTATACCTTACCCGACGAACATGCTTGGGATCCTGATCTTCCATAGTGTAAAACTAGCCATTTGAAATTGGAAAGCCAAGGAATCATTGTTTAATCAATTTCTTAACTGCAGTCTGACCTTCAGGTGTGAAAACCTTGAGAATGTAAATTCCATTAGGTAGTACTGATATATCCAGGTTTTTCGTTGAAGTATTTACTGAAGAAGAAATTATTTTTTCTCCCTGAATAGAAAGAACTTCAAAAAGGCTGATCTTGAAATCGCATTTTATCGAAATGTGACCGGATGTTACAGGATTTGGCGAAATAGAAAAGTTTATTTCGTTTTTCAATGTACTAACTCCAGTTGCGACTTGAGGAGAGATATGACTGTAATAAATATCTTGTTCACCATTCAAAGTATTGACCCAGGCGAGATGCGCACCCGTATTATCAGAAATCAAATGAAAATAATCGCCGATCTTATCCTGATTTGGATAACCTATATGTGGATCAAAGGAATCAGATAATTTTTCATTGATGGACCATGTCGTGCCCTGATCATTCGAATAAGTATAATATAATGCGGAAGAATCAGAGCCGGGATTATCCCGTGTGTCGAGCCACACAATATCAATTCTCCCATTGGGGGCTACTGATAAAGCACCTAGCCATTGTGTATTTGAAATGGAGGTATCGTCATTCAATTTTACAGGGGCCCCCCAGGTCAATCCACCATCAGTGCTTTTTACAAACATTGCATCGCCCGGGTCTGAATTTGAAATTCTCACTACTGTTGCCAATAAGTAAACATTATCCTGTCCAACACCATTGGAACGGTCAACATCTATATTTGCCTGTCCAATCAATCCAACAGGATTTATTCCGCCTGATCTGATGTCACCATCTAATGATACTGCAACTATTGTATCCCATGAGATCAATGAACCGGAAAGTTGAGCGTTTATTGACTTGGTTACATTAACTCCTGAGCCACTGATCACATTCTGGCCACAAATATAGACTTCACCGGAATTTCCTACTACCATTGTTCCTAGTTGAGGTTGATTTAAAACTTCCGTACAATTTTCGAAACTTGTTCCTGCAGTTGTTGATCTTGTAAAAGATCCGGGAGCACATGAACTTGAAAATTGTGACCATGTAGAATAAATATTTCCGTTTCCCGGACCAGAAGTTTTGTCTATGATCATCCATTCTTTATCGCCACCTCCGGCGTCTACTCCGGTATCCCATGTTACACCGCCATCAGTGCTTTTAAAAATCTTGCAGAGAAATGTATTTGCACTGTCTATCGTAAGACTGTTATAATAAAAGTTGCCGGATAGATCGCAGTCTAAAACAGGATCAGAACGAAAGACTCCCGGCTCAATAGAACCGGGAAACGCCCATGTCTGACCGGCATCAGAAGAATAAGCCCAACCGGCTTGTCTGAAATTGCTTGTTACATTATCAAACTGTCGCCAACCTATAACCATCTGGCTTGGATTGATTGGATTGATAGCAATACTCGGTTCGTTTGCTGCATCACCAACAATATTTAATCCGGCGTTATTTACATTGACTTGATTGGTGGTTATACTGCTTGACGACGAACTACGGTTTTTTATTTTGAATAATCCCTTTGGTGGAGATGTTTTCATTCTATTGAATTCATTAGGAATGTACGAATCGCCGGATTTTTCCAGGGGTTCTTTATTTTTTTCCTGCCCTTGGACATTTGAGGAAAAGATAATTGTCAGAAGAAAAAATGACAGGATCAGATTTTTCATAGTGTTTGTCTTATGTGAATTTAATTAATAAGCCGGTAGACTAAAATGATAAGTGCAATTCCGACTATGCTGGAATAAATCGGCTTGTTATATTTTGCAAGCCAATTCGGTAGATAAATATCGAAATTAGCTTTATCGGAATCAGAATATTTTTTTGCAGCAATTGTGACCGGACAAACATTTTTAAATATTAAAAGTGTCAACCCTTCCAGGGTGATCAGAAAAATGCAAACCCAAACCCATCGATCAATTTTATTGACAATAACAGCATAGAGTAAATAAAAAATAACAATGTTGAAAAAGATCCAGATTAAGGTGTGCAGGATTTTTATTGATATTAATTTAGCTTCATTGTTCATTACTTCTGTTTTTTGATCTCGGAGGAAAAATTAAAACCGGTGTCTTTGTACAGAACCAATTTAGCATTGCACAAGACCGTAAAATTTCATGTAAATATAATCAGGTTGTTTATTTATCTATCTTGTCAAGTAAAATAAAGTCATATGAAAAAATCTGCTCTTAACTTGTTTTTTATTCTGATTACCATTTGTGTTTCAGGACAGAATTCCAGAAAAGTCTTGTTTATTGGAATCGACGGTTGCAGAGCAGATGCATTGACAGCAGCAGCTACACCGGCTATAGATAATCTTCTGATCAATTCGATCTATAGCTTAAACGGTTTATGCGCATATAAAACTTGGAGTGGAAACGGATGGAGCAGTATGCTTACGGGTGTGTGGCACACAAAGCATGGGGTAACCGACAATACCTTTGCGGGTTCAAACTATGTCAATTATCCCGATTTTATTTCAAGACTCGAGATATTTGACTCCACTTTGCGCACTGTGACATCAGTTCACTGGGCTCCGATCAATGATGTTATAATTCAGAATGCAGACAGTGAAAGAACCTATGCAACAGATCTTGAAGTTAAAAATGGTGCTGTTGATGCATTGACGAATGACGATCCGGATCTGCTTTTTGTGGCCTTTGATGATGTTGATCACGCAGGTCATACATATGGATTTTCGCCTTTGATCCCTGAGTATATCCAGGCAATAGAAATTACAGAAGGTTATATCGGAGAAATTATTTCTGCTTTACATAGCCGGCCAAATTATTCAAATGAGGAATGGTTGGTTGTACTTACGACTGATCATGGCGGAAATCCTGCGGGGCATGGCGGCGGTACGCTTGAAGAAAGAACGATCTTTACAATTTATTCCAATCCTGATTTTGTTCAGCAGGAATTAAACAGAACTGAAATTGCAGTAACTGACACATTCAATGAAGCGCATTTTAATGCGAGTACTTATGCACAGCCAACTGATCAAGCTCCGTTTCTGTTTGGTGCAACACAGGATTTTACAATTGAATTTTGGGTCAAAGCAGACTTATTTACTGATGACCCTGCATTTATCAGTAACAAGAACTGGAATAGCGGACTGAATTCCGGTTTTGTTATTTCTGCACAAGCTGGTCAGTATTGGAAAGTGAATATTGGTGATGGTGTGGATAGACTCGATATACAGGGAGGAACCTTGTTGGCGGGAGAATGGCATCATCTAGCGGTAAGTTTTGATCGTGATGGATTGATGACTGCTTATGAAGATGGAATCGTAGTAAGTTTCGATAAGATGCAAAATATTGGTAACATAAACTCCGGATTGCCACTTGTTATAAATCAGGATGGAACAACAACGTATGCGTATAACTTTAGTGGTAGCTATAAGGATATCCGGATCTGGAATGCTGCTTTACCTGCAAGTACCATATTGCAGTGGGCAAATATTCCTGTTACAGCTTTACATCCTAACTACAATGATCTGCTTGCAAACTGGAAATGTGAAAATAATTTGTCCGGTGTTTTGGATGACGAAAGCATAAACAATAATGATTGCGCAATCTTCGGCCCAATTTTGTGGAATACTAATCAGACAAGCACTTTTTCTGTTTATGATTATTCAACCACTACCCGGGAACCGGATAATGCAGTAACAGTCCTGAATTGGATGTGTGTTCCGATTCAACCTTCATGGGATTTAGATGGAATGTCACGTGTGTTGCCTTGTTCAAATGTTGCTGTCAATGATATCAATAATTCTAATGGAATAGAAATTTTTCCAAACCCTGTGAATGACAAAATGACTATCAAATTGAGTGATTTTCATTCACAAAAATTGAACTTGAAAATATTTGACACTACCGGAAAATTAGTATTGAATGAGGATAGAATAAGTGGAGGTGGCGAAGTAGAAATTTCCTCCATCCGTTTGAATTCGGGAATCTATCTTTTGAAAATAAATAGTGAAAGCACTGTTATAATTGAAAAGTTTGTAGTTCAATAAATGGAATAAATATCAGAGCCTGGATTAAAAATCTGCGCAAAATCAGCGGGATCAGCGGGAAAAAATTAAGCGTTGTTTTTTTTCTCACGCAGCTCGCGCAGAGATATTCTCTTATTTTAGGAATGTTACAAACTCTTCCAATGACTTCACAAAAAACATTGCAAATAAAAAAAGCCAACACTTATTGCAAAAATGAATGTTAGCCATTTAAATAATTCGATTACTGAATTTTTTCCATGTCACTTTTTATCGTTTCATGATTTGCTTTTTCTGCATGAATCATAAACTAGGAAACATAAGATTTACTTTTGTTCAAGTTTGAGGTTAAAGCACAGAGTTACTAAGGTTTATTTAAATAGCTTTTAATTACCGGAGCCAGATATAAGATGGAAAGACCAACCAGCACAAATGCTATCAACCATGAACGCATCCAGATATAAATAAAGAATTCATTGAAGCCGACATTGATCGAGACTAAAACAAAAGTTACAAAAAAGGTTGTAACTAAACTCATCAGAGCTGAAAATTTTACGTCCTTAGATGATGGCATAATCAACGGAAAAATTATTTAAACAGATCTTATTTAACAAAAGTTTCTTTATAAAAAGCGATCGATCTCAAAATAATTTCCTTTGCTTTATCGATACTTTGAAACCCTTCGATCAACACTTTTTTGTTTTCCAGTTTCGTATAATTCTCAAAGAAGTTTTTGAGTTCAACAATGAAATGAGCCGGCAACTCAGAAACGTCTTTAATATGATTCACACTCATGTCGTTTTCGGCGACTGCCAGGATCTTATCATCACCTTCGTTGTTATCGATCATCCGCATTACTCCGATAACTCGTGCTTTTACTAAACATAGAGGTTGAATTTCAATCTGGGATAAAACAAGTATGTCGAGTGGATCGTGATCATCACCCAAGGTCTGCGGAATGAAACCATAGTTCGCCGGATAATAAACGGAGGAAAATAGTACACGGTCAAGCTTCAGCATTCCCGAAACTTTATCGATCTCGTATTTTGCTTTACTACCCATTGGGATTTCAATAAGAGCGGTTACGATATCAGGTGCTTTTTCTCCGAAGGAGACGTTGTGCCAAGGGTGGAAGGTCATGAAGAGATTTGAATTGATCTCAAATTTAAGAAAATAGTTTCAGAACAAAGATTTATTCAGCCTTGATTTCTGATCAAAGCAAACAACATCTTTGAAATTTCTTCAATCAATGAGCGAAAGGCCTCAAATGTTTCTCTTGAAATTAATCTTGTATTCTTAAGTAAGTCTAAAATTGCACAACATTCAAGTGCGGAACCTCTTGCAATAACATAAAAGTTTCTCTTTGAAGGCTTAGTGATTCTACTGCAGCCTTCTGCAATATTCAGAGTGATACTCCCAGATGCTCTGATTAATTGATCTTTCAAATTCTTATCCAAATCCTTCAGAGAAATGATTTGATTCCAAAGCTGTTCATTCAAAATTAAGGACTTTTGGTAAACAACTAGTTTTTCGTAGTCTAGCATTTCTGAACAAAGATCGATGTTGGATTCATTTTTTAAAACCAATAGAATAAGGAACTTTAATGAAACGAAATTTTTCTATTCATTGAAACCCATAGGCAGTTTCAGTTCTAGTTGTAGTGTCAGGGGGCTAGGCGACTGAAACTACGACTGTGCCTGAAACTGCAGATGGATCTGGAAATTTTTTTTGTTAAAGGGCCATGAGCAGTTTCAGTATCAGTTGAAGGG
>JBMQEM010000015.1:0-10286 GCA_049363815.1 Bacteroidota bacterium | reverse complement strand
CGAATATCAGAAAGATGCGCAGGAGAAGTTTAAAAAGATCAATGAGGCGTATGAGAAGGTGAAGAAGGAGCGGGGAATTATTTGAAATTTGTTTGCAGGTTACAAGTTTCAGGTTTCAAGTTTTGTGTGGGTTAGCGTATTCTCATATTCGGAGCGAAACCTGAAACCTATAATTTATAACCTTTAACCCATATCCTCAAAAGATGGGCATTGATTTTTATCTTGTCTATTTCAAAGTTTAGATATACAAATGAATCACTTTTATTATTATCTTTCGAAATATAGAATCATTTACTTCTCTTACAAATGAAGAAGCTCCTACTTTTATATTTTTTCTTTTTAATTGTTGCGACGGCAATTGCTCAAAATTATTCCATATTTCCAACGAATCACGCTCAATATTTTAATAGTTTCGGACCGACTACAAATCAATACCCTGCTTTTCCATATTTCTTTTCAAATGACTTTACTTTGTCTTTCATTAGAGAGTCGAGAATAGATTCTACCATTGGAATAGCAAATGGAACAATATTTTATCCTTTCAGAACGTGGCGCGACACGTTCAATTCAGGAAGCATAGACACTGGTTTTCTTCAAGGACCTTCCTGGATGGGAAGTAGTATTACAGAGATGAACTCCGGAAGTTCTTTACTTGTAAATGAAACGGGTGATACGATAGAAATAAAATGTCTCTCCAATCCCGGTGATACATGGTTGTTCATGACAATAGACTCCAATAAAAAAGTTTTTGCATTTAATGATTCTGTCGTTCTGGCAACGTTTGCCGGTATCACAGATTCGGTAAAATACCTACATCTCGAAGTCCGCGACTCTCTGAGTAACGCTATTCCTACTGAACCTCTTTTTAATAAGCAATTTGCGATATCAAAATCAAATGGAATGGTATTGGGAATTTCTATTCGGGAATTGCCGGATTTCACTGGTTTAATTCGAAGAGACTCAATTCCACCAATTTTACAAAAAGATATTTACGATTTTAATATTGGCGATGAATTTGAATACACTAATCCCAATGTACTCTCAGGGGCTTTCACACGATATGTGTACTCGAGAATTACCGACAAATGGTTCAATACAGGAAATGATACTGTTATTTATTCAAGATCAGGAATTGTGTGGAATACATATTACACAACATCTACTAATTTTAATGATACAATTCAATTTCCATATTTGACTGTGCCATTCTATTCAACAGTTCCTGAGCAAAATGGAATTCTGCATTCAAATAGTTATGGAGTTTATACTTTGAATGTTTTTTATAATAGGTTTGAATTTACAGAGAACAATTACATGTGGTTCGAACCAGCTGACTCTCTTGCTTTGTTTAATCATTTTGAAGCAAGTATTTCAACAAATAAATATGCGGTAGGCTTAGGATGTACTTATTCTAAAACTGATGAGGGCTCAACTAACACCCATCTCTTTGATTTTCTAAACTGGTATAGAAAGGGAACAGAAGAAAATGGAACTTATGTAGATCTCACAACAGATGTAATTATAAACCAAATAAAGGATGTGAGCCTTTTTCCAAACCCTGTTTCAGATTATTATACAGTAACTCTTCCGAAATCAGGAAAATGCTTACTTAATCTATATAATATTTTTGGAAAAATTGTTGATTCGAACTACCAATATGAACTTACTAAATCTTATTCTGCATCTCAACTTTCGAATGGCGTTTATATATTAGAAATCCAAGGACAAGACTACAGAGTTAAAACTTTGTTTGTTCGGGAATAATATGATAAACAATTTTATATAAATTTCCGAAATATATTTTGATAGATTTATTCTAATTTGAAAATGCAAACGCTCGACATAATCATACTTATACTTCTCGCCTTCGGCGCCATTCGTGGCTTCTTGAAAGGATTTATCTATGAAGTAGCCATGTTAGGTGCATTGGTGTTGTGTTATTTTCTCGGATTCAAAATGGCTTCTGTCGTTGCGGAATTTTTATTCAAAACATTTGGTGGTTCTCCCGATACTCTTCGTTATGTTTCTTACATGATTGTATGGATAGGAGTGAGCATTGGTGCGTGGTTTTTAGCTAAACTTTTTGAAAGTCTTGTCAACATCACAGCACTTGGGATCTTTAATAAAATCGCCGGCGCAATTTTCGGAGTATTAAAATATGCTTTTCTGACCGGATTGTTTTTGTATTTCTTCAACAAAGCCGATGCAAAATTTAAATGGCTGGAAACTGATAAAAAGGCGGAATCGATTTTTTATTATCCGTTGTTGAAAGTTGGATCAATGGTACTAAAATAAAACACTAAATGCACGAAGTTCACAATAAGAACACGGAATACTTAGTGGTCTTGTTGTACTTTTTGCACTTAGTGTTTAAACTTTATAAATCAATTATTAATTGCAACCACTCCCGGCAATTCCTTACCTTCAATATATTCCAACAACGCACCACCACCGGTAGAAACATAAGACACCTTATCAGTCAGATTGAATTTCGAGATCGCAGCAGCAGAATCACCACCACCGATTAAAGAAAATGCGCCATTCGCAGTTGCTGCTGCAATTGCTTTTGCAACAGATTTTGTTCCATGAGAGAATTTTTCGAATTCGAAAACTCCGGCCGGACCGTTCCACAAAATTGTTTTTGATTGTGCGATGGCATCGTTGAAAAGTTTTTCTGATTTTGGACCGATATCCAGTCCCATCCAGCCATCCGGAATTTCATTGATGTTGCAATCTTTTGCATTTGCATTTGCATCAAATTTATCTGCAATGATTGCATCAACAGGAAGAATAAGTTTTACGTTTTTCGCTTTCGCCTTATCAATGATCGATAAGGCAAGGTCCAGTTTATCCTCTTCTACAAGCGAAGAACCAATTGATCCACCTGTTGCTTTAACAAATGTGAATGCCATTCCGCCACCGATCAGTAAATTGTCAACACGATTCATCAGTTGTTCGATGATCAGAATTTTATCTGACACTTTTGCTCCGCCCATGATAGCTGTGAAAGGTTTTTCTGCATGCAAAAGAACTTTGTCAGCATTTGCAATTTCATTGGCCATCACATATCCAAAGAATTTTTTGCCCGGAAAATTTTCAGCGATCACTGCTGTCGATGCATGTGCTCTGTGTGCAGTTCCGAATGCATCATTGACATAAACAGTTCCCAATGCAGCTAATTTTTTTGCAAAGGCCGGATCTCCTTTTTCTTCTTCTTTATAAAAGCGGAGGTTTTCAAGAAGTAAAACCTCGCCTGGTTTTAAGGCAGATGCTAATTGCTTTGCCTGTTCTCCAATGCAATCTTCAGCAAATTTTACATTTGTGTCCAGAAGCTTTGCAATATGATCGACAAGATGCTTTAACGAATATTTTTCAACAGGACCTTCTTTGGGCCGGCCTAAATGCGACATTAATATTACCGAACCTCCATCAGAAAGTATTTTTTTAATTGTTGGAATGGCTGCACGAATTCTTGTATTGTCAGTGATGTTATATTCCTTGTCCAATGGAACATTAAAATCAACACGGATTAATGCCTTTTCGTTCTTGAAGTTGTGGTGGTCGATGGTTTTCATGGTACAAAAGTAAACAAAAAAGGACCTGGATTTAGCTGATTTTGGGATTTCCTGGTTGCCTTATTTCAGAGATACAATTAAATATAAAATATATAGCGTTCATGCTACGGATAATTTTAATGAATAGAATAATTTGTCTGATGATTTAAAGGCAATAGAAACTAAGTAAATTCCTTTCAATCATCATCCAGGAAATCCAGGTTTTATTGGAATGCCGCGCAATCCGGTCCCGGACTGAAAGGTCTTTTACAAAATTGGAATTTAAATCCGAAAAAGAAATCGAATGCCTGAGTATCAGAAAGTCCGATAAATTGTAATAATCTGTCGCTTCCTATAACAAACCATTTATAACGGATACCCAGCCCGAGAGATGGTTGGTCCCATTCAAATAAAGTATAATTCAAATTCGCTTCGAATTTTCTTTTTTCATAACGGACAGAGAGATTCATCTGATCACCTCTTGCAATCTGGTTTTCGGTAAAGTGAATCCTCTTTACCAAGGAAAGATTTCCATAGATCTTCGGAGTGAATGAATAATCAAATTGTGTACTGACAGCCAGTGGCAGCCACATGTAAAATCCTTCTTCACGAATAGATCCTCCAATATTTGAAACGACTGTTGTCCCCGCATTTTCCAGGCCAATACTTGCAGAATCTATTCCTGTCCATACCTGGTTAGTACCTGATGCAATCTCTATGATTTCTGATTTTCGGAAATACCGGATCGTTCCCAGGTCAATCAATGATACGCCAACTCTGTAATCGTACTTTTTAATATTATCATTACTGCGGTTACATTCAAACCCACCTTGTTTTCTTTTGTGCATATAAGTTGCACCAAGTGTTGTACTCAAGCCGGCCCCTCGCAATGCAATAAATGAATCATCGATCGCTTTTCCGATCTTTGCATTCACATTGTGAAAGACAACATTGCTTGAATCCAAAACCGTATAATCCAGATTCTGGATGTCGCCATACAAGCCATTGAAACCAATAAGCAGATTTCCTGTAGCTGCCCATTTGATGTAATGTTTTTCAGTTTCACTATAAACACGGCCATAAGTTCCTCCGAGCTCCAGCCAGCTTGCACTTGCAAAACTCATAGGAGTTGAAGAGAACCTTACCCCAAATATTTCCGGAGCATGAAATCCCGAATAAAAGGTATAAGCTAAGTGAGCCGGAACATCCAGCACACTCAATTCACTTCTGAAAGCTGAATGTAATCCCCACCCCCAGTCGCCATTATTTTTTATGTAACTCGGACCTATGATCAGTGTATGTGCGAAACCTTTTTGTAATGCATCTGAATTTCTGTATAAGTAATTTTTACCCGGTTCATTGTTCCCGAAGATCGAATTCAATACAATATTTTTTTCCTGCGGGAAATAAATGTAGCTGTTCTCTGCAAAGAAATCGCCGGCAACAATATTGATCTCATATTTATATGGAGCACCGATAATGGTAGATGGATTGAGAAAGATTCCCATATTACCACTGTAATTACTGTTGCTGATCCCCCACATTTCCTGTCCATGACTGAATTGCGAGATCAAAATGAAGAGGGAAAGAATTATTTTTTTCATTGCGGTAAAGATACCTGTTTTTTTAGTGAGTAATGAATGGTACCAGGTTTAAGTTTTGTATTACTTTTTCAAACTTGTTGCAAAAAAGAACCTTCATTTGCGCGGTTATAATTTTGATTTATTATCTAGTCTTTTGTTTATTTATTAATGCTGTCCGCCTGAGGTGGATAGTCTGGCAAGCGGGGAAAATTGGGGGAAACCCTTGCCAGGCGTAAGCCATTTTATAAATACAATCCAGTTATACTTACATACCTATTATCACACATGAATGGTCCGTTTTGATCGCGCGCCCCCGGGGATTAATATGTATACCGATCAGTATGTACAACTCAATTTACTATTATTCATTATTGCGCCTGTACATATACCGGTATAAATTCATCTCCCCGACAACATTGTCTATGCATTTTCGATATTTTAATTGGTATGCAAAACATTCTACCGACAGAGACGGATCTCAATTAGCGTGAATTACCTGCTACTCTTATAATTTAAATCGATAAATATTCCTGCAAACACTATAACGGTTAAAACAAAAAACTATTTTTACGCTGTGAAATTTGAAGAAGTAATCGGACATACTGATGTGAAAAGGAGGCTCATTCACTCTGCCAGGGAGAACAGGGTAAGTCATGCCTTGCTGTTTCTTGGACCGGAAGGTGCCGGTGGACTGCCGCTTGCTAATGCTTTTGCGCAATATCTTGTTTGTGAAAATCCGGGAATAGAGGATTCATGTGGAATTTGTCCTGCATGTAAAAAAATGGAGAAGTATGTTCATCCGGATGTTTCTTATACTTTTCCTGTTGCTTCAAAAGAGAAAATTAAAGAACCCAAAAGCGTTGACTTCATTGAGCAATTCCGAAAAGCGATAATTGATCAGCCTTATCTCAGTTATATGAACTGGATGGAAAATGCTGATCTCGATAACAAACAAGGAATTATTTCTGTTCATGAAAGTGCAGACATTATGCGCCGACTGAATCTTAAAGCTGTCGAAGCTCCTTACAAAATTGTTATCATCTGGTTGCCTGAGAAAATGAATGATCCTGCCGGAAATAAATTATTGAAAATTCTGGAAGAACCTCCTGAACGTACGCTTTTCTTTTTAGTATCTGAAAATTATGAAAGTCTTCTTACCACTATCGTTTCCCGGACGCAACTTGTTAAAATAAACCGGATCAGTGAAGAAGATATGCTTGCTGAATTGATCAACAAGCACGGACTTGACAAAGCTACTGCACGACATTTGCATCACAAGTCGAATGGAAGTTTTTCGGAAGCGATGCAGTTGATCGATCGGGCTGAAGAACGTGC
Source organism: Bacteroidota bacterium (assembly GCA_049363815.1). Lineage (GTDB taxonomy): Bacteria > Bacteroidota > Bacteroidia > AKYH767-A > 2013-40CM-41-45 > JADKIH01. Next base: position 3,814 of record JBMQEM010000015.1, on the reverse strand, counting down.
AAATTTCGAAAAAGATTTTATCAACTGGATGCGTGGATGCTATCAGTTAAATGTGAAAGTGATAAACGAATTGACTTTAAAATTGAATGAACTTTCACGTGATGAACAAAAGGAATTTTTAATTGATTGTCTTGATAATGTCCGCGAATGCTTACTGATCAATTATGCAAGTCGTTCTCTTCTCCGGCTTGATGGCGAAGAGCTGAATGCTATTTCACGACTGGCCCCTTTCATTCATATCAATAATGCAGAGGATCTGATACAGGAATTCAATAAAGCAATTCTCCACATCGATCGTAATGCAAATTTTAAACTTTTATTTTCAGATTTGTCGTTTACCGTTCATCGGTTGATAAGGGTTGAACGTTGAATTGTGATGCCCGGGTAGGATTACCTGATGAATAACTCCTTCCAGTTCAAAAGAGTTAGAGTTTGAAGACTAGTGCGCTTAGAACCATAAGTCAATTCTGAAACTATTGATCCTTTCTGTCAGAACTCTCATTACCTTCTGAAACTCAAGCCAATACACCCATCACTTATATTACTTCCCCAATTCCCTAAAATTGCTAATTTTGCATGTTATTGACAAAAATCATATGGCTTGTAAATCGTGTAGTACGGGAAAAGATGGGGCTCCAAGCGGGTGTCGGAGTAATGGCACTTGCGGGACCGGCGGCTGCAACAAGCTCAATGTATACAATTGGCTTTCTGATATGGTACTGCCTTCAGGGCAAGCTCCTTTTCCAATTGTTGAAGTACGCTTTAAAGGTAGTCGTAAAGAATTTTTCACAAACAAAGATAACGTCGAACTAAGAGTTGGTGATCTGGTTGCAGTTGAAGCTACTCCCGGTCATGATGTTGGTGTTGTTTCAATGATCGGAGAACTGGTTCGCTTTCAATTGCGGAAAAAAGGTGTTCCGGAAGATTCTGATACTATCAAAGCACTCTATCGAAAAGTCAAACAATCGGAATTAGAAAAATACAACGAAGTAAAGGATAAAGAACCGGCAACTCTTTCCAGATCACGCGAGATCATTCAATCTCTGAAACTTTCTATGAAGTTAAGTGATATTGAATTTCAGGGCGACGGTAAAAAAGCAACGTTCTTTTATACTGCAGATGACCGTGTCGATTTCCGTGAACTGATAAAAAAACTTGCTGAAGAATTCCGCATCCGAGTTGAAATGCGTCAGATCGGTATGCGCCAGGAAGCTAGTCGACTGGGTGGTATCGGTATTTGTGGAAGAGAACTTTGCTGTTCTACATGGCTTACAGATTTCAAAACCGTTTCAACCAGTACGGCACGTTATCAGAACCTTGCTCTTAATCCGGCGAAACTTGCCGGCCAGTGTACCAAACTGAAGTGTTGCCTGAATTATGAATTGGATTCTTATGTTGATGCTCTGAAAGATTTTCCTTCCACGAATATTATTCTCGAAACAGAAAAAGGACGGGCATTTCACCGTAAGACGGACATCTTCAAACGTCTGATGTGGTATGCATTTACAATCGATGAGAAAAAAGAACAACGTGAATTGAGTGAAGGTGGAGTAGGTGGAAATTGGGTCATGCTTTCTGTCGATAGAGTGAATGAAGTTATCAATCTGAATAAAGAAAAGATAAAACCGGCTGAACTTGCACTTCCGGTTGAAATAGAAATTGATATTGCACCTGATTATGAAAATGTCGTTGGACAGGATCGTATTGACAGGATGGATAAGCTTAAGAAGAAAAAGAAAAAGAAGAAGAAAGTTGGCGGTGAAGTGAATGCAGTAAAAGCAAGTGGAAGTCCTCAGCCAAATGCACCACGACCTCAAGGTAATGCTCCGGTAAAACCGCAGGGACAGCCGAATCAAAGTCAACCGAATCAGAAGCAAAACCCGAATCAGAACAGGCAACAGCAAGGACAACGGCCTAATAATCCGAATCAGGCGAAGCCAAATAATCCTCAGCAAAATCAACCACGTCCTAATCAGGGACAACGACCTAATAATCCGAATCAGAATAAGCCTCAGCAAAATCAGGCTCCTCGTCCGAATAATCCTCAGCAGCAACAACCCAAGCCACAGAACACTCAGCAAAATGCTGCACCTTCTGCACCGGCTTCCGCTGATCAACCTAACAGACCAAACAGAGTTCCTCGTCAACCACGACCGGATAAACCGGCAGATCAATAAAGGATGAATTTCAAAATCCCAGGCAGAAATATTTTCAGATATGTATGTGTGATTGTAGTGTTAATTTCACTTTCATCATGCGACCGGAATGTTGTTTTCGAAGACAATGTCAAGCTTCCGGAAAACCGTTGGGAGCAAAAGAATGCTGTTCAGTTTACAGTCGATATCCAGGATACGATAACTCCGCATAACTTATATATCAATCTGAGAAATGCAGGGGGATATCAATTCAGTAATATCTTTTTATTTTTCACCACTACTTCTCCAAGCGGAAAAATGGAACGCGATACGCTGGAACTTACACTCGCAGATGCCAGTGGAAAATGGCTGGGCGATGGTATGGGTGATATCTGGGACAACAGACAGCTTTTCAAAAGTGGATTTCGATTTCCTGAGTCCGGTAAATATATTTTTCAGTTAGAACAGGCAATGCGTATTGATCCATTGCCGCAGATCATGGATGCAGGGATTCGGATTGAGAAAATGAATTAGATTTTTCAACTGATTTTTTTAATTGCATAAGTTTTTTAGTGCTGAAAATAAGATGCATTTTTTATTTACTATTGCTACTATACAGTTTTCGCATTCGATACATCCAGTAAAGCAAGCCAATTATTATCAGAATCAAAAAAACAAAATAAAACTTCATTCTCAGTACAAACCGGTTCAGGTACTTTGTTTCCTTTTCAAGTTTTTCGTTTTGTGTAAGAGTAACGTCGTTTACTTTGGATAAATTATTTATTCTCTCCTGGTATTCACTCACATCAAATGACATCGTTGTCTTCTCATAATTTTTTGTGTCAATTACTCTTTCAAGTGAATTCATGATCTTATTATCGATCTCGACAATTTCCTGAAGTGTTGCATGACTTGCACGCATATCGTTCTTGGTTCGGTTACCGAAGAATCCACTTTTCTTCTTTATCGTCTGACTGTAGTTATCAAACAATTTTTGTCGTTCCTGTAAAAGTCCGAATAGCTCTTTGCGGGCAGCCGTGCGTTCATCAGCTTGACTGGTGACGGGCAAAATGCTGAACAGCATCAGACAAATGATGACGATAGTTCTGAGTTTCATGTTTTTTTTCCTGATACAAATCTAATTTATGTCAACGGGAATACCGCTATATAAATTCAGTGAATAGAATTCGTTAATCTGGGAAATTTTGATCCCACTTTTTTATTCTTCCTTTTCTAAAGAAATTCGCAATTGGATGACTTTGGGCGAATGATCTTTGACCCCTGACCTGTGTAAACCAAGCCGTTACCAATCAAAGAAACTCTTAACATCTTGTTAAATTCTTCATTTAATGCAATGAAAAGGATACTTTCGCATACCAATTTATCGCACATGAAAACTAACCGAATAGTTTCCGGAAGCCTCGCCTTCCTTTTGCTTTTCACAGGTTCAACTGTCTTCTCTCAGGACAAAGTTAAACCAAGACCGAAAAGTGAGCCAAAAGCTGTATCACCTGATCAGCCACAAATCAAATTAGCACCGGCGCATCAGCAGGAAGAACCGAAAGTAATGACTCCTCCGGAGAAAAAGATCTTCCCGTATCCGATCCTTCAGACAAAACTAGAGAACGGATTGAATGTAGTGACAGTTCCATACCAAAGTCCGGGGATTGCCGCTTTCT
>JBMQEM010000014.1:0-36222 GCA_049363815.1 Bacteroidota bacterium | reverse complement strand
CTACTGAAACGACGAAACGTAAATTCGCTTTCGTTAACCGTTCCAATGCTTTCGGGTCACCTTTCTTGATCTGCTGAGCCAGCCTAACCTCTTCTTCAGCCGTGATAAGTTCGACCCTGCCGATCTCCTGTAAATACTTATCTAATGACGCTGTTTCGCGATTAGTTACCTGTTTGGTAATTTTTAGTTGTCTCATGCTGACTTTTTGTTGATTTTGGAAAAATAATACATGGGTGAAACGCTACGGTTATGGTTTAGTTTCAGCATTTTTTAAAAAATTGAGGCGATTTTTCAAATTGGGACATTTTTTCGAAATGGGTAAGTTGTATGTAGTAATAAGTAATTAGCACAGCTTGCAAACTTGAAAATGCAATGTAAAAGTGCAAGATATATTGATGGTAAGTAGTTAAAGTGGATAATAATTTGATTTTGTGAAGGAGGATGTTGATTGGATTACAAAATGGTGAGTAGTAAGTAGTGAGTAGCACCACATAAGGGTTTTAAGTTCTCACCTTGTTTTGAGCAATAAAAAAGGAGCAATTCACCAGAAATTGCTCCTTTTATGTATTATTTCTTTAGTATAGAAAGCGGTGCTAATTACTACTCACCACTTACTACTTACTAATTCGGTTGACGTCGTTGCGGTCTGCGTTCACCACCACCGCCACCTTGGCCTGATGCCGGTTCTGCCATTCCTTCCGGACGTGGATCCAATACTTTCTTAGATAATCTGTATTTTCCTGTTTTCTTGTCAACCTCGATCAATTTGACCTTGATCTTCTGGCCTTCAGTGAAAACTCCATCCATTTTATCTATTCTGTTCCAACTGATCTCAGAAATGTGAAGTAAACCATCTTTACCCGGCATAAATTCTACGAATGCACCGAATTCCATGATGTTCTTCACCTTGCCTTCGTATACTTCACCAACTTCCGGTGTAGCAGTGATCGCGCGGATACGTGCTTTGGCTGCTTCAATACCTGCTTTATCAACTGAAGCAATTTCAATGATACCTTCATTGTTTACTTCTTCGATAGAGATAGTAGTATTGGTTTCACGTTGCATTTCCTGAATGATCTTACCACCTGGCCCGATTACCGCACCAATATATTCTTTAGCAATGATCATCTTCTCAATACGAGGAGCATGAGCTTTGTAATCTGAACGCGGAGCAGAAAGAGTTTTCTTGATCTCATTCAAAATGTGCAAACGTCCATCTTTCGCTTGGTTCAAAGCCTGAACCATGATGTCCATTGGTAAGCCCTGGATCTTAAGATCCATCTGACATGCACAGATACCTTTATCAGTTCCTGTTACTTTGAAATCCATATCACCTAAATGATCTTCATCACCAAGGATATCGCTCAATACTGCAAATCGTCCTTTACCATCAGTGATCAATCCCATAGCAATTCCGGAAACCGGTTTGCGGATCTGAACACCTGCATCCATTAATGCTAATGTACCGGCACATACTGTTGCCATCGATGATGAACCATTTGATTCAAGGATATCGGATACAACACGAATTGTATAAGGACATTCTGAATCTGATGGAAGAACCATTTTCAATGAACGCATTGCAAGGTTACCATGACCGATCTCACGACGACCCGGAGCACGGTTAGGTTTTACTTCACCTGTTGAAAATCCAGGGAAGTTATAATGCAATAAGAATTTTGTTGAACCTTCTTTGTTCGGAGTATCGATCATCTGTTCGTCGAGCTTGCTTCCAAGTGTAACGCTTGTCAATGACTGAGTTTCTCCACGTGTAAAGATCGCTGAACCGTGAGTAGAGGGTAGGTAATCTACCTCAGACCAGATCGCACGGATATCAGTTCCTTTACGGCCATCCAGACGAATGCCTTCAGCTAAAATGCAATTACGCATTGCATCACTTTCAACATCGTGGAAATATTTTTTTATAAGTCCTGCTTTTAATATTTGTTCTTCTGCAGGAAGTGTTGCTTTGAATTCATCATGCAATGCTTTGAACGCTGCTGAGCGTGCATGCTTGTCAGGATTTCCGCTTTTTGCAAGTGCATAAGCTTTGTCGTAACAATATTTTGCGATCTGATTATTTAATGCTTCATCACTCAGTTCATGAGAGTATTCACGCTTTTCTTTGTTTCCGCAAAGTTCACGGAACTCAACCTGAAACTGACATTGTTGTTTGATCGCTTCGTGAGCAAAACGGATAGCATCCAGCATTTCCATTTCACTTACTTCCTGCATTTCACCTTCTACCATCAGGATACTATCATGATTACCGGCAACGATCATATCGATGTCAGCTTTTGTGATCTCTGTTGTTGATGGATTGATTATGAAATTTCCATCAATACGGGCAACACGAACTTCAGAGATCGGACCATTGAATGGAATATCGGAAATAGTTATTGCACATGACGCAGCAAAACCTGCCATTGCATCTGTTTGTACGTCCACATCACCGGAGATCAAAGTGATCATTACTTGTGTGTCGGCGTGATAATCGCTTGGGAACATCGGACGAAGTGCACGATCAACCAGACGACTTGTTAAGATTTCATATTCAGACATGCGGCTTTCTCTCTTGAGAAATCCACCGGGAAAACGTCCTACTGAAGAAAATTTTTCCTGATAATCAACAGAAAGCGGAAGGAAATCAATTCCTTCTTTTGCATCTTTTGAAGATACCACTGTTGCTAATAACATTGCGTTTCCACAACGAACTACTACGGAGCCATCGGCTTGTTTCGCCAGACGTCCTGTTTCAACGGTTATTTTCCGGCCGTTACCGAGATCTAATTCTTTTACGATTCCTTTTGACATTTTGCAGCTTGATTATTTACAAATTAAAAAAGGCAATCCCGAGAACTGCCTTTCACTTATTATTATTATTTTTTCAATATTATTTTCTGATCTTCAGGTCAGCAATGATCTTACGATAACGCTCGATATCATTTTTCTGAAGGTAGTCTAAGATACTACGACGCTTTCCAACTAAACGGATTAGTGAACGCTGTGTAGCGAAATCTTTTTTCTTAACCTGTAAGTGACCGGTCATGAAAGTGATACGCTCTGTAAACATTGCGATTTGACCTTCAGCTGATCCCGTATTCGTTTCAGAACCACCAAATTTTTTGAAAATTTCCTTTTTTCCTGCTGACGTTAATTTCATCGGTAATGACTTATTTCTTTTAAAATGAGGTGCAAATTTACTATTTATATTATTATGTGCAAGGGTTTTCTTGAACAAATGAAGGGAATTCTTTTTAAGGAAAAGGTTAGAGGTCAAAGGTCAGAGGTCACGCAGTACGGTACTCATTTAGGTTTTTTCCTTTGAATCACTGAATGAGGTTGATTTTTTTGGGAAATGTAAGTGGTTTAGGATGAAAATGGATGCCGGTTATTCAGTTATTTTACTCTGAATCAAATAAATATGATCACCTACGAAGAAAGTGACCTTTGACCTCTGACCTGTAAACCCGCAGCATATTTACTACTGCCGAAGCATCCCCAAAACCTGCCCCAATTTTGCCTTCAACTCGCGTCGATCGACGATGAAGTCTAAAAATCCGTGTTCTAGGACAAATTCAGCAGTCTGGAAGCCTTTTGGAAGGTCTTTTCCAATGGTTTCTTTTACAACCCGTGGACCGGCAAAACCGATCAGGGCACCGGGTTCGGAAATGTTCATATCTCCAAGCATAGCATAGGATGCTGTAACTCCACCTGTCGTCGGATCTGTCAATAATGATATATAAGGTAATCCGGCATCAGCCAATCGGGTAAGTTTAGCCGAAGTCTTGGCCATTTGCATCAATGAATAGGCAGCTTCCATCATCCGTGCTCCGCCTGATTTGGAAATGATGATCAACGGTAAATTATGTTCCAAACAATGATCGATCGCTCTGGAAATTTTTTCTCCCACCACTGATCCCATTGAACCTCCAATAAAAGTAAAGTCCATACAGGCAATAACAACTCCTTCTCCGTGGATCTTTCCGGCAACTGTCCGGATCGCATCTTTCAATCCTGTCTTCTTCTGAGATTCACGGTTTCTGTCTGTATATTTTTTTGTATCCACAAAATTAAGCGGATCGCCTGAACTTAAATTTTCATTTAGTTCAACTGCATTATCGTCTTCGTCAAGGAGAATTTCAAAATATTCCTGCGAATTAATTCTGTCGTGATAACCACATTTCTCACAAACAAACATTCTGGAAGCATGATCCTTCATTGGAACAATGTGCTTACACGAAGTGCATTTATGCCATAACCCCTCAGGAGTTTCTTTCTTCTCCTTTGTGGAAGTGGTGATACCTTCTTTTATTCGTTTGAACCAACTCATGTCTTTTTTTTTTAGTTCAAAGTTCAAGGTTCAAAGTTCAAAGTTGGCCTTCGTAGTAAGCTACGATGCCAACTTTGAACTTTGAACCTTGAACCTTGATCATTTATGCAATAGTAACCTTCTTTTCCAAATAAACATCCTGAATCGTCTGCAACAAGGCAGCTCCTTCTTTCATTGGTTTCTGGAAAGCTTTTCTGCCGGAGATCAGACCTTGTCCGCCTGCACGTTTATTAATGACCGCTGTAGTAACTGCTTCTGACAGATCAGTAGCGCCTTTTGATTCGCCACCGGAATTGATAAGTCCGGCTCTGCCTGAGTAGCAATTGATCACCTGATACCTGCAAAGATCGATCGGATGTTCGCTCGTTAATTCAGAATAAACTTTAGGATGTGTTTTGCCAAAGTTGATCGCAGTATAACCACCGTTGTTGGTAGGTAATTTTTGCTTGATGATGTCCGCCTGGATTGTTACTCCAAGATGATTTGCCTGTCCTGTAAGATCAGCTGATGTATGATAATCAACACCGTCTTTCTTAAAGGCATTGTTTCTTGTATAGCACCAGAGTATGGTTGCCATTCCAAGTTCATGAGCGTATTCAAATGCTTTGCTGACTTCTACGATCTGACGTTTTGATTCTTCACTTCCGAAATAAATGGTCGCTCCGACGGCAACGGCTCCCATATTCCATGCATCTTTTATAGTACCAAACATGATCTGATCATAAGAATTCGGATAACTCAGAAATTCATTGTGATTGATCTTCACGATGAATGGAATTTTGTGAGCATATTTCCTTGATACCATACCCAAAACACCGTAAGTAGAAGCAACTGCATTACAACCACCTTCGATACTCAGTTTTACAATGTTCTCCGGATCGAAGTAGATCGGATTAGGAGCAAAAGAAGCTCCCGCTGAATGTTCAATTCCCTGGTCTACCGGTAGAATCGACATATATCCGCTTCCTGCTAATCTGCCGTGATTATATAATTGGCTGATGCTTCTGATCACCTGATTTGAACGGTTTGAAACTGAAAAAATACGATCTACAAAATCAGGTCCGGGCAAATGCAAAAGATCCTTACTGATCGTTTTACATGTGTGATTCAAAAGGTGATCAGCTCCGGCACCAAGAAGTTCTGTGATTTTTGTATATGACATAATTTTTAATTGTTTAAGGTCACAAAGCTAAAAAAAAGACCGGGATTTTTGACCGGGATTTTTTAATAGATTAATGTGATTACCGGGATAAGGTTTCTGGTCAAATTGATGAAAAAGACTGAGATTTTAAATGGATTAGTATGACTAAAAGAGATAGTGTTTAATAAGCAACTGATAAAAAATTGGGCTGGCATTTTAAATGAATTACACAGAATTAAAAAGGGTAGCCAATCGCCAGATTAAATGTAACATCCCCAATTCCAAACTTTTGTCCCGGATAAACCCATCGTTTATTAATATCCAGAGAGGGGTCACGAAGTTTAACAGCCGCATCAAGACGAAGGATGAAGAAAGAAAAATTAAAGCGGAAACCAAATCCTCCACCGATACCTAATTCTTCAATCATATGTTGGAGCTCGAATTTCCCATTCGGCCGGCTGATGTCTTCGTTTCTTGTCCATACATTTCCTGCATCAACAAAAGTTGCTCCTTCGATGATAATTCCATTGGAGAGCTTGAGAATTTCAGAACGATACTCAACATTCGCTTCAACTTTTATATCACCGCTTTGTTCAATGTTAACACTATTCTTATACGATCCCGGACCAAGTGTTCTTGCACTCCAGGCTCTGATACTGTTTGCTCCACCGGCAAAGAAACTTTTCTCAAACGGTAATGCGGAGCTGTTTCCGAAAGGAAGTCCGACACCCGAAGCAATTCTGAAAACAACATTGTTGAAGCTGTTTACCGCATGATGATAGCTGAAATCAAAATCTGCTTTAAAAAATTCTGCAGGCTTGAGTGAGAGATCAAAAAGTTTTGGAGCGTATTCTGTATTTATCCGGAAGAAAATAAAATTTCGTGTTGTAGTGATGTTTTGATTTGTATTGATATATGTCATACGTACAGAAGAAATAATGTGTGTATCGTATGTATAAAACAATCTTGGATCATTCAAACCTTCGAGTTTGGATTCAAAGCCGGGTGATAATTTAACTTTCACTGAATTGATTTCCGGTAAGGTGAAAATAAACCGGTGTCTGCGCGGCAGGAATAATGAATAGTTGATTGAAAAATTCGTGACCGATCTTCTGTAATCCGGACGCTCCTGATAATTGAATCCGAGGTTGATGGATGTTTTCGGATTTAAATAAGGAGAGAATTTAAAGAACGGAATTTTTTTAAATCCCAGTGAAAGTTCAGGGCCGATCTCATAGGTATTGAAGAAAAGGATCTTTGTATCTTCTATACTATCGTTGAAATTCGGAAGCGCTTCCAGTCCACCTTTGAATTTCAATTCCAGTACTTCAGCACCTTTGAAAATATTTTTATTCCTGTAACCGATACTTCCAGCAAGTCCGATGTTGCCACCGGTATTGGTCAGTTCCGATTCAAGTGTCATGTCCTGCTGGTCGCTTGGTGTAAGCTGAACAAAGAGATCCAGCAGGTATTTTTTTTCTTCCTGGTCAACAGGTACTTCCTTGAAATAAATATTGATAAACTTAAAAATGTTCAGTTCCTGAAGTTTTCTATAGGTGTAATCAAGCTTTTCCTGTAAATAAAGTTCATCGGAAGAAACAAAGATATTTCTTACCAGCTCACTGTTTCTGATGATGCTTCCTTTGCCTGTGGTCAGAATATTAATGCCCTTATAAACTATTGTATCAGTCGGAATTGAAAGAGCAGGATTTTTTGGATTGTGATCGGTCTGTACATAAATATTCCTGATCCTGAACGTCTGATGGTCTGTGATCGATTCATTATTGATCAGCTTTGGATCTATGTTCTCATTAATACGATTGATATACAAATAGATCTTCGCCTGATTGGTTCTAAAAGCGGTGTCTATCGAATAGGTAATATAGTTTCTGTTGAAGAAATAATAACCACGGTCCTTAATGGCATTCGTTATCCTTTCACGTTCCTGATCAAGAATCTCTTCAATATATCGTTCTTCCGGTTTGATCAAAGAAGTTCTTTCGAACTCGTTAGTTAAATAAGTTATTCCTGTATCCTGAGTTGAGTAGGAAATTGAATTTATATTGTATGGTTTATCGAAATGAATATAATATCGGATAACCGCGCGTTTATTCTTTTTATATTTTATGCTGTCACTTACAGTACCATTAAAGAAACCATTCTTATTCAGATATAATTTGAATTGCTCTTTTGTCTTTTCAATGGCAAGTGAATCGACCAGAACCGGTTCTTCGCCGATCCTGCGGAAGGCTTTTTTATACCATCTGTCCTTTCCATGATTACCAATGTTGTAAAGCCCAAGATGGAAGCGCCAGAAACCAATCAGTTTTCTGTTTGGCTTGAGCCTGATCAACGGTTCAAATTTTTCTTTAGCAAGAATGTTGGAATCCGGAACAATGATATTACGGCCTACAAGATATTTTCCTTCGGGAATATTCCGTGCCGGATTGCAGGCTGTAAAAGCGAGACTGAACAAAGCAAAGAGTAGGAGTACTGATCTTTTTGGCACGTGTTATAAATTCAACGATTGCAAAATTACAATAATTAGGTCTTGTGCTTTGATATGAATGCAGAGTCCTTCAACATGAGGTGTTCATAACAAGTGTATCAGCTTTTCAGGATAAGGTCAGCAGCATCTTCACCGACCAGGCTCCCGATCGCAACACCCATGCCACCCATTCGCACAGCGCAATAGATATTATCCTTTACCATTCTGATGATCGGGGATTTTATTTCACCAATACCCATGATTCCGCTCCATCTTTCCTCAATTACATAGTCGCTGTCGGGCAGGATCACATTCCTGAGCAGATCCTCCAGTGATTCCTGAACCAATGGTGTCAATCCGAATTCTGAAGTATGTTCCTTTTCGAAATCCAGATTCCTTCCACCACCAAAAAGTACTCTGTCGCCAATGTTCCGGAAATAATAATAACCGTGATCATAATGAAAACTCCCTTTAAATCGAAGACCTTGAACAGGAGAGGTGCTGATCACCTGTGCTCTTGCCGGCTGCACATCAAAATCGGGAAGGAATTTTTTAGCAAAACCGTTCACAGCGATCAGGACTTTTTCAGACAGAAGGGAAAACTTCTGATTAAAACTGATCCTGCATTTTTCATTCTCATTTTCAATTGCTGTTACATCAACGCCATTGAGAATCTCAATTCCTGCATCCCTGCATTTTTCAAGAAGTGATTTCATCATTTTCCCGGTGTCGATCTGACCTTCTCCGGTATTCAGGATCATTTTATTGATTCCTTTGAATCCGAATTGAGGAATTTTTTTTGATGCATCAATATAGATTTCATCTTTCCCTGTGATCCTTTTCAATTCCTGATTGAAATAATCGATTTTATCAAAACATAATTCTGATACCTGATTATCTGCTGGAGTAAAAATTTCATATCCACCTGTTGGATCATAATCCATTACATCGTCTCCCAGGATCTGACGTAACCTGTTTAATCCTTTCCAGCGTCGTTCAACAAGGTCGAAGACTTTTTCAGGTGATTGAACTTTCAAGTCATTCAATAATTCGGAGATACTTCCATAACATGCAAAGCCGGCATTTCTGGTACTGGCACCATAGGGAAGAAATCCTTTTTCAAGAACCACCACATGTAATGAAGGTGATTTTATTTTCAAGGAAAGCGCAGCGTTCAAGCCTACAATTCCACTACCAATTATAGTGACATCCGGTTTTTTAATGAATGTATTTTTTTCCCAGAAACTCCAGCTCATTTGTTAAAATTATCTCTGTTCAAAGTGATGAAATTTTTTGAAGTAACCAAATTGGCGGTCTTAAATTATTTAAGTACTTTTCAAAAGTCAAAGAAAACAAAATGAAAAAAAGTTTACTACTCATCCTATTTAGTGTACTAATTAGTTCAATTTCAAGAGCTCAGGTTAACGGATCCGCACTACTGTGTCCCGGATTTGTTTATACGTATACTGCTAATATTTCAGGAGCCGTAAGTTATTCCTGGACTACTCCTGTTGGCTGGCTTATCATCTCCGGACAAGGTACTTCGCAAATAGAAGTGATGTGTAATGAAAATGAAGGTGACATTTGTGCAGATGGTTTTGATGGCGGCGGAATTTTTATTGCACAAAATTGCCTCACTGCAAGCTGGGGCGGTGATGGAAACGGATGGGATGCTATCAAAACTCCGATAGGTTCTTGTATATGTTCTCCTTATTCGATTTCAGTTCAGTCGAATGGTGGGAGCAGTCCTTGCGGGGGTTGTGGTAGCGGAACATTAAGTCCGAATGCTGTCTATGGTGTATATAGTGATACATTACCCGGCGGAGTATTTCTTGGTCTTGCAGATGGAATAAGCGCATACCAGCCAAATGATACTTCTGTGATCACTCTGTATGTTTACCTGATTGACACGACACTGGGTCTTGCAAATGCAATTCAGATCACCGGCGGGACGTGTGCAACTACTATCAATAATGCAGTTCAATTATTTCCCTGCAGTCCCCCGACAATAATTGCTGAAATATTTCCTGATCCGGTTTGTCTTGGTGATACATTTACAATAAAAGAAAATTCAGGTCTGGGTACGTTCCCAACTTATCAATGGAATTCAGCAGATCCAAATGTATCATTTGTAAGTGCAAATGGTGTGGATAGTATCCGGGGAATATATAATTCAGCATCACCAGGCAGTCCTGTCGTAACTTTTACCGCGAATGATGTATTCGGTTGTGTATATAATGGTGAAATTACAATTGATATTATTAATTGCATTGCACCACCGGTAGCAGGATTTTCTGTCGATAAAGATTCTATTTGCCCTAATACTTGTGTAACGTTCTCTAATCAATCAACCGGTGCTGTGTCTTCGCAATGGATTTTTAATGGTGCCATTGTTGATTCCAGTAATTTAAATAATCCTGATCCTGTCTGTTATGCTGCTCAAGGTTCGTATGATGTAACATTGATCGTTTCAAATGGCGGAGGCAGTGATACTTTGAGCCTGTCTAATGCAGTTTATGTTTTTCCTGCAGCAGCCGTGCAGAACATCGTCCTGATCAATGATACTCTCTTTTCCGATCAGGGGTTTGCAACCTATCAATGGTATTTCAATAACAGTCTTATCGGAGGCGCTACTTCTTATTTTTATCCGGCAACTTTGAATGGAGACTACACAGTAGTCAGTACGGATCAGAATGGATGTGAATCGTCTTTTGAGATCACAAATGTTGTTCTTGGAACAGATGACCTTCAGAATTCGGGTTTTTCTGTCTATCCAAATCCTGCAGTAAATATGATCACGATAGGAATACGTGATCAGAATCATTCAGTGTGTGAGATCTATAATCACCTGGGTGAAATGGTTCTGGCAAAAAAACTGGATGAAAAGCAGAACAAAATTTCAACTGAAAACTTTGCTGCCGGTGTTTACTTCATAAGAATTTCTTCCGGCGGTAATTTTAAGACTCAAAAATTGATCATAACTGAATAAAAAATATAAATTATACTCTGATGAATCTTATTCAAAATAAATTAAAACTTGTATTTTCAGTTTGTCTGGTGACTCTTTTCGCTGCCTGTGGTGGCGGAAAAGAGGAACACATCAAGGAAGTTCAGGCTTATCTTGATGATTATAACAAAAAATACCAGGAGCTTTATACTGCCAGTGCAGCCGGACAATGGCAGGTCAATACTCACATTGTTGAAGGTGATACAATGAATGCTTATAATTCCGGAATAGCAGATCAGGCGCTTGCAAAATATACAGGTAGCAATTTGAACATTGAAAAAGCCCGTCAATTCATGAAATGGGAGAAGGAATTACTTCCACTTCAGGTCAGGCAGTTGAAAAAGATACTGTATCTCGCTGCCGGTGGTCCTGAGTCGGCTGATAAAGAAGTAAAGGAGCTGATTAAAGCCGGAACTGCCCAGACTGAAAAACTATACGGTTATAAATTCAAACTTGACGGGAAAGAAATAACTCCTAATGATATCGATTCTCTTCTGGCTCATGCAACAGACACTACTATCAGACTTAAAGCGTGGGAAGCTTCCAAAGAGATTGGAAAAGAACTTAAACCGGGTCTGATGAATCTTGTCGGACTCAGGAATAAAGTTGTTCAAGGACTAGGTTATCCTGACTACTTCACTTACATGGTTTCTGATTATGGAATGACAAAGGATGAAATGATGGCCATGTTGAAAAAATTCAATAAGGAATTATATCCTCTTTTCAGTGAATTGCATACGTACATGAGGTATGAACTTGCAAAGAAATATAATGCGAAGGAGGTGCCTGATTTTATTCCGGCTCAGTGGCTAAGTAATCGCTGGGGACAAGACTGGAGTGAAATGGTAACAGTCGAGGGTCTGAATCTCGACAGTGCCTTGAAAAATAAAGATGCTGAATGGGTCGCACGTCAAGGTGAGAAATTTTATGTCTCTCTTGGATTTCCTCAGTTACCTCCGGTGTTCTGGGAGAAATCAAGTTTGTATCCTGTTGCAAAAGATGCAGGGTATAAGAAAAATACTCATGCATCAGCATGGCATATGGACCTTGCAAAATCTGTCCGTACACTGATGTCGATCGTTCCGAATGCTCAATGGTATGAAACTGTTCATCATGAGTATGGGCACATTTATTACTATCTGACCTATAGTAATCCTGATGTTCCGATCCTACTCAGAGAAGGAGCTAACAGAGCCTACCATGAAGCACTTGGGAGTATGATGGGATTGGCAGCAATGCAAAAACCTTTTGCAGCCGGACTAGGTTTGGTTGATTCAACTACTAAGATCGATGAAACAAAACAACTGCTGAAAGATGCATTGAATTATGTTGTATTCATTCCATGGAGTGCAGGAACGATGAGCAATTTTGAACATGATCTTTATTCAGAAAAATTATCGCCTGATCAATGGAATAAAAGATGGTGGGAGTTAGCGAAGATGTATCAGGGAATTGTTCCACCAACAGATCGCTCGGAAGATTTTTGTGATCCTGCAACAAAGACCCACATCAATGATGATCCTGCAGGTTATTACGATTATGCGATCTCTTACATTTTGCTTTTTCAGATTCATGATCACATCTCAAAAAATATTCTGAAACAAGATCCGCATAACACAAATTATTTTGGACACAAAGAAGTTGGTGAATTCATTCAGGAAATTATGAAACCGGGTAGCAGTGAAGACTGGAGGAAATTACTCAAAGACAAAACCGGCGAAGATCTGAGTGCAAGAGCAATGCTTGATTATTTTTCACCGCTAATGGGTTGGTTGAAGGAGCAAAACAAAGGAAGAAAATATACCATGACAGAAGTTCAGTAAGATTTTCAGGTAGGTCTGAATGACCTCATTTGGCTGGTCTTTGGAGTACTTGTTGAAAAATAATTTCAAAAAGTACTCCAAAGACCAGCTTTTTTTTGCCTCAGTTTAACCTCTGATTGTTAATATCTTGGAGACGGTATACCCTCTGAACCCCTTGATTCTACTGGGATATTGCGATTTTGTTGAAATTTTAAGCATACTTCAGATACAAAAAAAAAACGCTGTAAACCGCTGCTGTTCATAACTTCAGGGGTTTTTTCTTTTACCATTTTATTTCTAGTGTTTACCAAAAACTGGAGTCTAAATGAGTTTTTGTGATTAAATTTGAAGCGAACACGAAACCAATATAAACCATTCATAACGCCACATTTACTCAAATTTCCATGAACACATTTTTTAAGAAGGCTGTCGCACCAGCCCTGCTATTTTTATTTCTGTCATTGAATACATTCTCCCAGGTTGTAATCAATGAAATCAGTTCATCCAACGTAACTACAATTCAAAATTCAAATGGCGAGTATGATGACTGGATCGAATTGTATAATTCCGGTGGAAGCGCAGTGAATTTGCAAGGCTATGGATTAACAGATGATATTACAAAGCCATTTCGTTTTACATTTCCATCGTACAGTTTAGGATCCGGTAAAAGAGTTCTCGTCTTTGCGTCTGATTCCACCAGCGATGTGATCGTCGATCACTACGAGATGGCAGTGAACGGACTATCTTCTTTTAAATACAGAGCAGGAAGTGCATCGTTAGATACTAACTGGAGAAACAACTCCTTCAATGACGCTTCATGGTCATCAGGAAATGGTGGAATTGGATTTGGTGATGGCGATGACAATACTACAATTTCTTCGACCGTATCGGTAATGATGCGAAAGACATTTACTGTTCCCGATACATCACAAATTCTTAAGGCTATCCTAATAATGGATTATGATGATGGTTTCGTTGCCTATCTCAATGGAGTGGAAATCGTAAGAGCTAATCTGGTTGGAACACCCCGGCCTGCCTGGAATGCTTTAGCATCTTCTTCGCATGAAGCTCAGAATTATCAAGGTCTTCCTATGGATTCCTTTTTCGTTGATCCTGCATTTTTGAAGACAGTGATCCGACAGGGTTCGAATGTATTGGCAATTGAAACTCACGATGTATCTACTTCTTCGAGTGATCTTTCTTCTGAACCATATTTGTTTTTTGGAATGAAGAGCTCGGGCCTTACATTCAGTAATCCGCCATCATGGTTCAATCAACCGGATAATGAATATTTCAATGCTAAGTTTAAACTGACAAGGACAGGAGAGACTGTCACATTATTTAATCCCGGTGGCTCTGTTGCAAATCAGGTTACATTCCCGGCCATGGATATCGATCATTCCTATGGCAGAAAACCGGATGGAGCTGTAAGCTTTTGTTTTATGTCAACCCCTACACCTGATGCCAGTAATAATTCAAGTACCTGTTACAATGGTTATGCCGGTACAGTGATCTTTAACAAGTCCAGTGGATTTTACAGTTCATCCCAGAATATCACATTGTCTTCTTCGATTCCGGGAGCCAGTATCAGGTATACAACAAATGGGAATGTTCCTAAATCAACAGACAGATTATATACAAGCACAATTCATCTGAATACTACTACAACTATCCGTGCACGTGTTTTCCTTAGCGGCTATTTGCCGGGACCTACAATTACAAATACATATCTAATAAATGTGGATACGCACTTACCTGTTTTTTCAATTGTAACTGATTCACTGAATCTGTGGGATTATAATACAGGTATCTATGTTAAAGGGCCAAATGCTGAATCTGCTTCACCTTATTTTGGGGCAAATTTCTGGCAGGACTGGGCAAAGCCTGCTGCCATAGAGTACTTTGATAAATCCCAGAACTCTATTATCAAATTTGATGCTGACATAGAAATTTCCGGTAATTATTCCAGAGCAAAAGACCAGAAGAGTTTTGAGATCAAATTAAGTGACCGATATGGGACAAGTGAGATCAATTATCCATTCTGGCCTGACAAACCTTATGTTGATAAAGTTGATAAACTAATAATTCATAATGCAGGTACCGACTGGAACGTTGTTCATTTCCGTGATGGATTGATGGAGAGAGTGATGAGAAATACCTATAGTGGTTATCTTTCATCTGATCCAACGATCATGTTCCTTAATGGTGCATATTGGGGTGTTTATAACGTTCGTGAACATAATGATAATAACTGGATCAAAACCAATTACGGTCTCGACAAAGACGAAATTGATCTTTTAAGAGAAGGCGGAAGCTCTATCGAAGTCAAAGAAGGTAGTGATGCAGGTTTCTGGGAGATGTATAACTATGCTACTTCCCAGAATGCAAATAGTCAGGCATATTACGATTACATGAATACTGTTCTTGATCTAAAGAATTATGCTGATTATTTCATTGCTGAAACTTATTATAACAATGGTGACTGGATAGGAGAGTGGACCAACAATATTAAATTATGGCGGCCAAACTCTTCAGGGGGGAAATGGAAATATTTATTGTATGATACTGATTATGGTTGTGGATTAAAAGGAAGTGTGAATGATAATCGGTTGTCGATGGCAATAAATCCGGTTGCATTTTCTCACAGTTCAGAAATGTTTGATGCTATCCTTGATAATCCTACTTTCAAGAGATATTTCATCAACAGGTACGCTGATTTGATAAATACCATTTATCTACCGGCTAATATGAATGATGTTATTGATCATTTCCAGGATTCTATGGCATTTGATATGGTTGATCATTTTGCAAAATGGGGAAGTAATACTTCTACATGGCAATCGAATATCAATAGCATGAAGTCTTTTATCAATGCAAGACCTGATAAAGCCCGTGACTATATCAGATCACAATTCTCCTTAACATCAAAGGTAACATTGACATTGCAATGTTCACCGGCCGGATCGGGAAGGATTGAAATCAATACGATCACCCCAACAAGTCTTCCATGGTCAGGAGTTTATTTCAATGGTAATCCTGTAACAATAACTGCTATCCCTAATCCCGGATATTCATTTGATCACTTCAGATCGAATGTTACCATTTCATCCAATAACTTCAATCAATCCGTAACATACAACTTCACATCAAACGATGTGATCACTGCTTACTTTACCGGTTCAGCTGCAAGTCCGCAGATTACGGTAAGTGAATTCAATTATAATGCAGATTCTGCTGCAAATTCAGGTGACTGGATTGAATTATGGAATTATGGCAGTACTGCTTTGAATATTTCCGGATGGAAATTAAAAGATGGACAGGAAAATCATGTATTCACATTTCCTACAGGAACTGTTATTCCGGCAAATGGATATCTAGTAGTTGTTGAAGATTCGCTAAAATTTGATTCGCAGTTTCCAAACGTAAATAACTGGATAGGACTTTTAGGATTTAATTTTTCAAACGGTGGGGATGAAATCCGCTTGTACAGGTACGATGATAACCTGCATCTCTCATTCACTTACCAGGATATTTCTCCGTGGCCATATGAAGCTGATGGTGGTGGCTATACATGTGAATTACTCAACAGAAATGTGAGTTTAAATGATGGCTCAAATTGGTTTCCCGGTTGCTTAGGCGGTTCACCTGGCAGGGCATACAGTCCATCTATATCAACATCGATCAGTATTTCCGGAAATTCAACAATTTGTACAGGTGGCAATTCAGTATTGAATGTTACCAACGTGCCCGGTTACACTTATCAATGGAGAAGGAACAACGTATCAATTTCCGGGGCTAATGCCGATAGTCTTGTTGCAACACAAGCAGGGAACTACACTGTTTCAGTAAGTGATGGAAGTTGTTCCGTAATGTCTCCTGCATTCACACTAAATGTTGTTACAACAACTGCAAATCCGGTTACAACTTCAGCTTCTTCATGTGGTGCGAGTTCGTTAACACTGACAGCCACAGCATCTGATTCTATTTTCTGGTATGACGCACCAAATGGTACTGAGTTGGGTTCAGGTCCGACTTTCATAACACCGGTGTTGAATTCAACTACAACTTATTATGCACGAAGCAGCAGAAATTGTCCTAGTGGTTTTGTAAGTGCTGTTGCAACGATCAGCCCGCAAACTGCAACTCCATTGGTCAACGATGTTTTCCGTTGTGGTCCAGGTACTGTAACTTTAACAGCATCTGATACAGCAACTATTCACTGGTACAATGCTCCAATAGGAGGAGCTCTGCTGGAAACCGGAAGTTCTTTCGTGACCAATATTATTCCTCATGACACTGTGTTCTATGTTGAAGCAGGGGATTATTGTCCAAGTCAACGGATTGAAGTCCATGTAACCATTAATTCAACAGAAGAACCTGTTGCAAGTGATGTTTCACGTTGCGGAACCGGCACCTTGACGCTGACTGCAACTGCTTCGGCTCCGATATTATGGTATACAAGTGAGTTTGGAGGATCATCTGTTGGAAGTGGAGCATCCTGGACAACACCATCTATGAGTGCTACTGATACTTTCTATGTTGAAGCAAATGGTGGATGTGCAAGTAACCGTGTTCGTGTCATTGCAATAGTGACTCCGACCCCACCACCACCAACTGCTTCCAATGTGACGATCTGCGGAACTGGAACTGTTGATCTGAGTGCCACTTCAACTGAACAGGTTTATTGGTTCACCTCTTCAATAGGAGGAACATTACTCAATACCGGTACAACCTTCACAACTCCTGTATTGACATCAACTACGACCTATTATATTGAAGCAGGTTATACCTGCAGAAGTTCAAGAACTGCTGTACAGGCAATAGTGTCTTCTGTTCCTGCGCCTCCGGCTGCATCTGATGTAAGCCGTTGCGGTCCCGGAACAGTGAATTTACTGGCCAACTCTCCTGAATTAATTACATGGTATGACGCACCTGCAGGAGGAACCCTCCTTGCTACCGGTGATGCGTTTACTACACCTTCCATTTCTGTCACTACTCCTTACTATGCTGAAGCAGGTGTGGCTTGTCCTAGCACAACACGAACAACTGTAAATGCAATTATCGATGCAGTGCCTTCACCACCGACGACATCAGATGTGTCACGTTGCGGAACAGGTACTGTAACACTTACAGCATCATCTCCTCAGACAATCTACTGGTTTGCCAATGCATCAGGCGGTTCACCTCTGGCTACTGGATCAAGTTATACAACTCCTTCGCTTTCTTCCAATACAACTTATTATGTAGAAACAGGAGGAAGCTCCTGCCGTAGCACACGTATCCCTGTTCAGGCATTAATTACAAATCAACCTGCGGCTCCAACTGTTGTCGATGGCATCCGTTGTGGTCCTGGTACTGTTGTTTTAAGTGCAACATCGCCTGCGGTGATCAACTGGTATGCAAATGCAAGTGGTGGTTCTTCTTTGGGAACCGGATCAACATTTACCACTCCTGTTATCAGTACAACAACAACATATTACGCAGAAGCGGGTAGTGGATGTAATAGTCCGAGAGTTCCCGTACAGGCAACTGTCACTTCTGCTCCGATAGCGCCGGTTGCTGCCGACGTTTCCCGTTGTGGAACAGGTACCGTGACTCTTACTGCTACCGGAACACAAACTATTAACTGGTACAGTGCACAAACGGGAGGAACGCTGTTAGCATCTTCTGCTTCATACACGACACCTTCGATCTCTGCAACAACTACATATTACGTTGAGCAAGGAAGTGGAAGCTGTCAATCGATCAGAGTTGCGGTTCAGGCTATAGTGAATTCGATACCTTCAGCTCCTTCAGCAATTGATGTAAGCAGATGCGGAACAGGATCCGTAACTCTTACTGCAACTTCTTCTACAACTGTAAACTGGTTTAGTTCTTCTTCTGGCGGAACACAGCTTGGAACCGGACTTACGTTTAATACACCATCTATATCTACTACTACTACCTATTATGCAGAAGCTAATAATGGCTGTTCAAGTACAAGAACAGCAGTCGATGCAATAATCAATTCTGTTCCGGCAGCACCATCTGCATCTGACGTAAGCAGATGTGGAACGGGAACTGTAAACCTGACCGCTACATCACCTGAACAATGTTTCTGGTATAATGCAGCTTCAGGTGGATCACTTTTATTTACAGGCGCTGCATTTACAACTCCAAGTCTTTCCTCTACTACTACTTATTATGTGGAGACAGGAAATTTATGCAGAAGTAACAGAATTCCTGTTCAGGCAATCATTACATCACAACCTTCCAGTCCTTCAGTAACAGATGGCTCACGTTGTGGAACCGGAACCGTAAACCTGTCTGCTTCATCTGCATCTCAGATCAACTGGTACACATCTGCAAGTGGCGGAAGTTCGGTTGCCACAGGAGCATCTTTCACTACACCGAGTATTTCTACTACAACAATTTATTACGCTGACGCAGGAAGCGGTTGCAACAGTCCAAGAGTTCCGGTAACTGCAACAATAAACCCAGTTCCTTCTGTGCCGGTTGCCAATGATGTTGCACGCTGTGGAACAGGAACTGTGACATTGAATGCAACTGCAACAGAACAGGTTTATTGGTATAGTGCTTTAACCGGTGGAGTATTATTGCAGACAGGTAGTTCATTTACTACACCATCAATAACAAGTACCACTACTTATTATGTAGAGCAGGGAAATACCTGCAGGAGTAACAGAGTTCCTGTAGATGCCGTTGTAACAAATCCTCCTGCTGCACCAACTGTTACTGATGGAAACCGTTGTGGTCCGGGTACTGTTGTCTTAACTGCAACGTCATTAGCCCAGATCAACTGGTATGCAAATGCAAGTGGTGGATCTGCTTTAGGAACCGGCACTTCATTTACTACACCTTCCATATCTGTCACTACAACTTTTTACGCTGATGCAGGAACAGGTTGCAACAGTGCAAGAGTACCTGTGAGCGCGAATATTAATTCTGCTCCGGCTGCACCGGTTGCAAATAATGCTGCGAGATGTTCAACCGGTACGGTGACACTCACAGCAACAGGAGCAGGTACGATCAAATGGTATTCTTCAGCAAGCGGCGGTGCTGTGTTAGCTACAGGAACTTCCTTTACGACCCCTTCAATTTCTGTTACTACTACATATTATGTGGAATCAGATAACGGTTGTGTTTCTTCCAGAACTGCTGTTGATGCAATTGTAAATAATCCGCCTTCAGCTCCGGTATTAACCGATGGATCACGCTGTGGAACCGGAACTGTGGTCCTGACAGCAACATCTTCCGTTAACGTTAATTGGTATTCATCGCCATCAGGTGGAAGTGTACTGGGAACAGGTCTGACTTTCACAACACCACCGATCGGTTCCACAACAACTTTCTATGCTGATGCAGGAACAGGATGTAACAGTGCCCGTGTTTCAGTACAGGCAATTATTAATTCAGTTCCTTCACTACCAGTTGCATCAGATGTTTCCAGATGTAACTCGGGAACTGTTACCTTAACGGCTACCTCAAATGGTCCTATCGCATGGTATAGTGCTTCTTCAGGTGGTTCTGCACTTGGAACAGGTAATTCATTTACAACCCCTGTTCTTTCATCGACTACTATTTATTATGTTGAAGCCGGTGATATATGTTTAACGAATCGCGTTCCCGTTTCTGCAATAATTACTTCACCACCTGCAGCTCCTGTTCTAACGGATGGAGATCGTTGTGGTCCGGGTTCTGTTCAGCTGACTGCAACAAGTCCTGAACAAGTGAACTGGTACGCTTCGGCAAGTGGAGGTACAGCACTTGGAACAGGATTGACATTTAACACACCTGCAATTTCTGTTACAACAACATTCTATGCTGACGCAGGATTGGGATGTAACAGTGCAAGAGTGGCTGTTCAGGCAATTGTAGATCCAATTCCTGCAGTACCTGTAACTGTAAGTGGTAACAGATGCGGAACAGGATCAGTTACATTGACTGCAACTTCTCCGGAACAAATTTACTGGTACAGCGCTGCATCCGGTGGAATTCTGCTCGGAACTGGTACAACGTTCAATACACCTTCTATTGCCGGAACAACAACATACTTTGCTGAGACAGGAAATGATTGCCGAAGCACAAGGGTTCCTGTGCAGGCGGTTGTAAATCCTATCCCTTCTGCACCGTCTACATCTGATGTTTCAAGATGTAATTCAGGTACAATTACATTGAATGCTGTTTCATCTGAAACAATATTCTGGTACGATACTCCTTCAGGTGGTAACCTGTTGTTTACCGGACCTGCATTTACTACACCGTCATTATCTGTTTCAACACCTTATTATGTTGCAACCGGTGATTTATGTATCAGTCCGAGAGTTCAGGTCTATGCAATTATTACTTCGCCTCCTGCTGACCCTGTTGTGTCTGACGGATTTACATGTGGTACTGATTCAGCAATGTTAACCGGAACAGCTTCTTCCCTGATCAACTGGTATGATGCTCCAAGCGGAGGTAACCTCATTGGAACCGGTGATACGATCTATACTCCGGTTATTTCTGTAAATACTACTTATTATGCAATTGCCGGATTAGGTTGTAACAGTAATGCTGTTGCAGTGGATGTTGTCATCAACCCTGTTCCTGCTGACCCTTCCACTCAAAATGATTTTGTTTGTGGTTCCGGGACGGTGACTCTGAATGCAACTTCAACTGAACAATTGTACTGGTATGATTCACCATCAGGTGGAACGCTTCTTTTAACAGGAAGTACTTTTGTATCGCCTTCACTTTCTGCAACTACAACTTATTATGTTGAAGCAGGCGACATCTGCAGATCTAACAGGATTGCAGTGGATGCTATTGTAACTCCGGTTTCTGTTATAAACTCTGTAAGTTCAGCAAGCAATTGCGGCGATGGAAGTGTAACATTGGAAGCGGTTTCAACAGATCAGATCTCATGGTATGATGCGCCTGGCGGTACTTTACTTGCCACTGGTACTTCATTTGTAACTCCTGCGCTGACATCATCACAAACATATTATGTTGTTGCAGGAAGCGACTGTCCAAGTTTAGCTCAATCAGTGAATGCAACGATCTATGATCTGCCTGCTGTAGATCTGGGCCCGGATTCATTATTCTATCAAAGCGGACAAACAGTGGCTCTTGATGCCGGTGCCGGCTTTACGAATTATTTGTGGAGTACTTCAGAAACGACACAAGTAATTTCTGTTACCAACTCAAATTTCTATGAAGTGACTGTAACAGATTCAAATGGCTGCACAGGCAATGATATCATCTATGTTGATTTCTACATTGGGGTTGAAGAAAGCGAACTTAGCAGCTCATTATTGGTTTATCCGAATCCAACTCACGATAAATTTGTTTTGAAACTGATCAAGCCATCTGTTAAGAAAGTATCAGTTAAAATAGTTTCCTCTGATGGAAGACTGATAAATAATATCGTTCTGAATTCTGCTTCAGGAATATACAGACATGAATTCTCAATGCAAGGATATTCTGCAGGTATTTATTTTGTTGAATTGCAAAGTGAGAAGCAAAAAGCAATTGTTAAACTGATCGTTCAGTAAACTCATCATAATATTTTAAAGGGGAAAGCTGAGAAGTTTTCCCCTTTTTTTATTGGTTAATTCAGGATAATCTGAAGTTTTCACTTGCCTTAAATATATTTTTACCTTTACATATGGTAGTGAAAAAATTAGGGATATGGCGAAGGAAATATTTTGGTGCCAGAACATCACTGATCTTGACGAGTGTTGTCATTGGATTATTTACTGCTGTCTGCGCTGTAATCCTTAAGAATGGAGTTTCTCTTATTCAGCAATTTGTTCATCATATATCCATTGCGGAAGGCTATCACTTCCTGCTTTTTATTTTTCCTACTGTGGGAATACTTCTCACTGTAATTTATACACAGGTTTTCAGGAAAGGTGACCTTGGCAGAGGTGTAACGAATATTATCTATTCCATTTCCAGAAGATCAAGCAATGTAGAGAAGGATAAATTATACTCGCAGATGTTGAGTAGTATTCTTACCGTTGGCTTTGGTGGTTCAGCAGGGCTGGAGGCGCCGATCGCTGCAACCGGATCTGCTATAGGAAGTAATACTGCACGATGGTTAAGATTCAATCTGAAGGAGCGGACTTTGCTACTTGCCTGTGGAGCAGCTGCAGGAATATCTGCAATCTTCAATGCTCCCATTGCAGGTGTCATCTTTGCATTTGAAATTTTACTGGTCAATATGCCCGTACCGGTAATTGTTCCGTTGATAATTGCTTCTGCCAGTTCTGCATTGCTGTCGCATCTGATCTACTCCGGTCAACCGTTTGTACTGATCACAAATTCATGGTCGTCTGAACATTTACAGTATTATGTTTTGTTTGGATTCATTGCTGCTGTTGTTTCCGTATATGCGATCAGAATTTATTTTATTATAGGAGATTTCTTTTATGGGAGAAAGAATGTTTATCTAAAGGCAATACTTGGTGGTCTTACTTTAGGTGGACTTATTTTCCTGTTCCCACCTTTATATGGTGAAGGATATGGATCGGTTCTGGATCTGCTGCATAAGGATTCCGGCGGACTGATTACTGACAGTATCTTTATTCCTGATCTGGGCGCATGGACACTTGTAATAATTGCTGTTGCATTGATGCTTTTAAAAGTTGTTGCAACTTCTCTTACAGTTGGATCAGGAGGAAATGGAGGTATGTTCGGATCATCACTTTTTACAGGAGCGATGTGTGGATTTGCTTTTGCACATACGATAAATCTGCTTGGTATAGCACATCTTGATGAAGTTAACTTCACTGTGATTGGAATGGCTGCAATGATGAGCGGAATAATTCATTCACCTCTGACTGCAATATTTCTTATTGCAGAAATAACAGGGGGGTATGCATTGTTTGTTCCTTTAATGGTCGTTACGTCAATTGCTTATTTAGTGTCGAAGTATTTTGAACCGTTTTCTGTTTACACAAAGAAACTTGCTTTAAAAGGTGATCTCATCAGCACTGATAAGGATAAACTCGTCCTGGCACGGATGGCCTTACGGAATTATCTGGAAACAGATTTTGTACCGGTCAATCAGAATGACACACTTGCTGAACTGATACATGCAATTGAAATTTCAAAACGGAATATTTTTCCGGTGATCAATGAAAAAAATGAATTGGTAGGGGAGATACTGCTCGATAATGTCAGGCATGTTATGTTTTCAAAAGAACTTTACGACAGAACTTTTATAAAAGACCTGATGATAACTCCTGCTGCAGTCATAGATATTCACTATAGCATGGAAAAAGTTCTTCAGATCTTCGATCAGACCAATTTATGGAATTTACCTGTAACCGATAATGGAAAATACATCGGCTTTGTTTCCAAGTCAAAAATTTTTACGCATTACCGACATCATTTGATTAAAGATGGGGTAGTGCCGGCGTAGAATTTAACATAGATAAATCGCCTTCATTCAAAAGCGTGTGATCATCTCAAGCTTATAAATGGATACACTCCCCATAAGCCTCTGCCACTGCTTCCATGATCGCTTCGCTCATTGTTGGATGTGGATGGACAGTTTTAATGATTTCGTGTCCGGTTGTTTCAAGTTTTCTTGCTGCAACAACCTCTGCAACCAATTCTGTAACATTGGCACCGATCATGTGCGCACCAAGCCATTCACCGTATTTGGCATCGAAGATTACTTTCACAAATCCATCTGCATTTCCGCCGGCTTTAGCTTTACCACTGGCAGTAAATGGAAACTTACCAACCTTTATCTCATAGCCTGCATCTTTTGCAGCTTTCTCAGTGTAACCTACTGATGCAATTTCAGGTGAACAATATGTACATCCCGGAATATTTTTGTAGTCAATCGGTTCAACATGCATTCCTGCAATTTTCTCTACACAAGTAATGGCTTCGTGTGATGCTACGTGTGCAAGGGCTGGAGTATTCAGTACATCTCCGATCGCAAAGTATCCTGGCATGTTTGTCTGGTACCATTCATTTACTAAGATCTTGCCTTTGTCAGTAATTATACCAACTTCTTCTAAACCGATGTTCTCAATATTCGATGAGATACCGACTGCTGAAAGAACAACATCACATTCAAGAATCTCTTCGCCTTTTTTACTTTTTACTTTTACCTTACATCCTTTGCCGGAAGTGTCAACACTTTCAACTGTAGATTCAAGCATAATTTCTATACCCGATTTTTTGAATGAACGTGCCAGTTGCTTTGATACGTCTTCGTCTTCTATCGGAACAATATTCGGCATGAATTCCACGATCGTTACTTTTGTTCCGATTGAATGGTAAAAATATGCAAACTCAACTCCGATAGCTCCGGATCCGACAACAACCATCGATTTCGGTTGACTCTCCAATGACATGGCTTCCCTGTATCCGATAACTTTTTTTCCATCCTGTTTCAGCGATGGTAATTCACGTGAACGTGCACCGGTAGCTATGACAATGTTCTTTGCTTCGTAAGTCTGCAATTTTCCTGCATTATCCTTTACTTCAATCTTTCGTCCGGATTTCAAAGTACCATATCCGGAGATCACATCGACTTTGTTTTTCTTCAGCAAAAATGTTACGCCTTTACTCATTGCGTCTGCGACACCGCGACTGCGTTTGACCATTGCAGGAAAATCTGCTTCTGCTCCGGAAACTTTTATTCCATAATCCTGAGCATGCATTAAATATTCAAATACCTGTGCGCTTTTTAAAAGTGCTTTTGTTGGTATGCAACCCCAATTCAGACAAACTCCACCCAGTTCCGATTTCTCGATCACTGCTGTTTTCATTCCCAATTGTGCCGCTCTGATTGCTGCTACATAACCTCCGGGACCACTGCCCAATACGATAAGATCGTAATTCATAATTTTCAGAATTTGGGCGAAGGTAATTACAATTTTGCGAATTGACAGTGGTAATTTTCGGGATTCCGCTTGCAGAATCCGGAAATCGGAAGCGACTTCTTCAAAGAAATTTATTCAACTTATTAAACAGTTTATTTTTAGATTCTTACTGGTTATAGCTGCCATAATTATAGGATTTGTTAAGTTGTTGATATATAGCATAATGTAAAGTTATGCCTCTTTAAAGCACATTCTGATTGGCAAATACAGTCACTTTTTTCATAAACGATGCTATGTGGATAGAAGTGAAACTGAGGTGAAAAATGTTGAATTCTTAATTGGTTCGCAGGTGAATTGCACAAAGATTATTTATAAAATTGCATATGGCCATTTTATATAAACTATCTGCCGTACATCCGATCTCACATTTTGTCGAAATTGAAATGCACGTTTCAGATATTGACACTCCTGAAGTCATTTTTCAGCTTCCCAGTTGGAGGCCCGGTCGGTATGAGATTGCAAATTTTGCAAAGAATATCAGAAAGTGGCGGGCAGGAAATAATAAAAATGAAGCGTTGGCATTCCGGAAAGTTAGTAAAGATTCATGGAGTGTTTCAACTGATGGTGCTCAGGAGCTTGTTATCAGGTATGAATACTATTGCGCTCAATTGGATGCAGGTGCGTGCTGGGTAGATGATGAACAGATCTATATCAATCCAA
Organism: Bacteroidota bacterium; assembly: GCA_049363815.1. GTDB lineage: Bacteria > Bacteroidota > Bacteroidia > AKYH767-A > 2013-40CM-41-45 > JADKIH01. The sequence goes on along the minus strand of JBMQEM010000014.1, from coordinate 9,901 downwards.
TACATTGCTTCATGTTTATTCATGACAGGATCCATGAAGAATGTATTGTTGAGTTAATTCTCCCGGAGAACTACCGGATTGCAACTTCATTACAAAAATCAGGCGAACGGATTTTACTTGCTGAAGATTATGACGAATTGGTTGATAGCCCTTTTATTGCAAGTTCATCATTACAGGTCAAATCCTATGAAGTATCAGGAATAAATTTTTCTATTGCAATTCAGGGCGATACTCAGCCTGACTGGCCACGGATCCTAGCCGACTTCAAAGCATTTTCTGAAAAACAAATTGAGATCATGGGAAGTTTTCCTGTAGAGGACTATATCTTTCTCATACAGATTCTCCCAAATAAATTCTACCACGGTGTCGAACATCTCCGCTCATCTGTCCTGGCACTAGGTCCCGGTTCGCAATTGATGAATGAAACATTGTATACTGATTTTATTGGTGTCGCTTCTCATGAATTATTTCATGCATGGAACATCAAAACGATCCGTCCGGTGGAAATGATGCCTTATGATTATACAAAAGAAAATTATTCAAGATTAGGTTATGTATATGAAGGTGTGACTACCTATTATGGTGATCAGATCCTCGCTCGTGCTGATGTCTATACAATCGATCAGTTTTTTGTAGAATTGAACATGAGATTGCAAAAACATTTTGACAATCCGGGAAGACTGAATATGGCTGTTGCCGATAGCAGTTTCGATACATGGCTTGATGGATATGTTCCCGGTGTTCCCGGAAGAAAAACGTCTATTTATGACGAAGGAAGTTTAACAGCTATGATGACCGATCTTTTGATCCGGAAAAATACCGGCCATGCGGCATCACTGGATACTGTCATGGTAAGTCTGTATAATGACTTTGGAAAAAAGATGCGCGGATATACCGATCATGATTATATTTCTCTCGTCAGCCACTGTGCCGGTGTTTCACTAGCAGATTTTTTTATCGATTTCGTTTATGGTACTGAAGATGACACCAGCATCCTTGAAGAAACTCTTGATTATGCTGGATTACTTTTACACCGGATTCCTTCTGAAGAAGAGAGTGAAAGGTACTTTGGATTTAAAGTATCTGCTGATAGTCGAATTACAAAAGTTACTGCTGTTTATCCGGGATCTCCGGCCTTCAACGCTGGCTTAGGTAAGGATGATGAAATAATTGCTGTTAATGAAAAGAAGGTAGAAGAAAATCTGCAGGAACTTCTGTTTTTAAGTCGCGGAGAAACAATCGTCATCACTGTCCTTACTCCAATGAAACGATTGAAGGATATTGCAATTGAAGGGGATTCTAAAGAATATTATCCGAAATACAGTATCATAAAAAATAGTAATGCAAATCAGGAACAACAACGTTTCTTTCATTCCTGGTTGAACAAAGAATTCAACGAAACAAAAAGTTTATGAAAAGAATCATAAAGACATCAAATGCTCCTGCGCCGATCGGTCCATACAATCAGGCTGTGGAGATCAACAATACACTCTACGTATCCGGGCAGATCGCTATTAATCCTGCAGATGGAAATCTGGTCATGCTCAATATTATCAGAGAAGCTACGCAGGTGCTGGAAAATATTTCCGCCATTCTCAAGGAAGCAGGCTATACTTTCAATAATGTTGTCAAGACTACTATATTTCTCAGTGACATGAATAATTTTTCAGCAGTCAATGATGTGTACGCAAATTATTTCACGGAAAATTTCCCTGCCCGCGAAACAGTTGAAGTTGCAGGATTGCCGAAAAATGTCAATGTTGAAATTTCAGTTATTGCAGTAAAATAAACATCGCAATTGAAAATTCTTCTGCTCGATAATTATGATTCCTTTACTTATAACCTTTTTCATTATCTGAATAATTTTGAATCTGATGTCACTGTAATTAGAAACGATGAAATTTCTGTTGAAGAAACAGGGCAATTCGACCGGATCGTTTTTTCTCCAGGTCCCGGTCTGCCGGAAGAAGCGGGTAGGATGATTGAAATAATCCGGAGATATTCATCAGAAAAAAAAATGCTGGGCATCTGTCTGGGGATGCAGGCCATAGCCCAGGCTTTTGGAGGGAAATTAATTAATCTGTCAAAGGTTCACCATGGAGTTGCGATTGCTACAGAGATCGTAGTTTCAAATGAACCGCTCTTTTCCGGGTTGCCTCACTCTTTTAAAACCGGAAGATATCATTCCTGGTGTGTCGATCCAGGTTCTTTGCCCTCTTCCTTGATTGTGACTGCACTCGATATCCATGGCGAAATAATGGCCTTAACCCATGAAAATCAACTTGTGAAAGGGGTTCAGTTCCATCCTGAGTCGATTCTTACAGAATGGGGTAAAGATATGATTTACAACTGGTTGTATAAGTGTTGATTTAATAACATTTTCATAGCGCATTTCGTATGTATGTGGAATTATTTTCACATCTATGATAGTTATAAAATTTGGCGGCACATCCGTCGCCAATGCGCAACGCATTGAAGGTCTTGCATCGATTGTTAATGACCTGAAGAAAAAACACAAAAAGGTTGGAGTGGTTGTTTCTGCTTTTGGCGGAGTAACTGATGAACTGATAAAAATGAGTCGCCTTGCTGCAAAGCAGGACGATGAATACATTACTGTTTTCAGAGAGATCAGGGAACGGCATGTAAAAACAGTCCGTGAACTGGGTTTGCATCGTGATAAATCCTTACACGATTTTCTGGAAAGTACTTTCGCAGAATTGCATGATATTTTACATGGTGTTTATCTTGTGAGGGAACTTTCTTCAAGAACACTTGATTTCCTAAGTGGTCACGGTGAAGTTCTTTCTGCAAATATCATTGCGCATTATTTCAGGTCACAGAAGATGGGTGCTTCATTTTTAGATGCCCGTACTGTCATCCGTACTGACGAAAATTTTGGTTCGGCACGTGTTGATTTCAATGTTACAAACAGGAACATCCGGGAATATTTCAGGAAATCAAAAAACATTGAAGTGATAACGGGTTTTGTTTCATCTACTGCAAAAAATGAAATGACTACACTCGGTAGAGGCGGTTCAGATTATACTGCTGCCATATTTGGTGCAGCTCTTGATGCTTCAGAGATCCAGATCTGGACTGATGTAGATGGTGTCATGACTGCTGATCCGAGAAAGGTGAAGAAAGCATTTTCAATTGCATCCATGACCTATGAAGAAGCAATGGAAATGTCGCACTTCGGAGCAAAGGTCATTCATCCACCAACGATTCAGCCGGCACTGGATAAAAAAATTCCTTTGCTGATAAAAAATACATTTAAGCCGCAACATCCCGGAACTTTTATTTCAACTGAATCATCAGATCCTGAATTCCTGATCAAGGGAATTTCTTCTATCGATAATATTTCTTTGCTAACCATGCAAGGAAGTGGAATGGTAGGTGTAGCCGGAATTTCAGCTCGACTTTTTAATTCGCTTTCACAGGCAAAAGTGAATGTGATCATGATCACACAAGGCTCTTCTGAGCATACAATCAGCTTTGCAGTAAAGCCTGAAGATTCAATCAGGGCACAGCAGGCAATAGAAGAATCTTTTCATCTTGAGATCAGAGCCCGTATGATCCAAAAACCCAAGGTGGAGAACAATCTCTCGATCATTGCTGTCATCGGTGAGAACATGCGTAATACTCCCGGTGTCTCCGGACGCTTATTCCAGGCATTGGGAAAAAATGGTATCAGTGTTGTTGCTACTGCTCAGGGTTCATCTGAATTAAATATCTCTACTGTAATCCACAGACATGATCTTGATAAAGCATTGAATTCTTTACATCAGGCATTTTTCTTGTCGGATGTGAAAACACTTTCTGTTTTCCTGGTTGGTACCGGTCTTATCGGAAAGACATTGATGAAGCAAATTTCAAAACACAAAGATTACCTGAAATCTTCCCGCTCACTGGAGATCTCCATAGTAGGTATTTCAAATTCAAGAAAAATGATCTTTGACAGCGATGGAATTTCACTCTCACGTTATACAGAAAATCTCGATAAAGGTGAACCTGCTGATATGGTCCAGTTTGTCCAGGCAATGATCAGTATGAATTTACCACAATCGATCTTTGTCGATTGTACTTCCAATGAACTCGTTGTAAAACATTATGCAGAGATCATGGAGAACAGTATTTCAATTGTTACTCCAAATAAAATTGCCAACAGCGATTCCTATAAAAATTATCTGAATCTCCGGTCTATTGCCAAGAAAAGAAATGTTCGCTTTCTCTATGAAACAAATGTTGGTGCAGGGCTTCCTGTAATTAATACTTTGACCGATCTTTTAAATAGTGGTGATGAAATTCGCAGAATTGAAGCTGTGTTAAGCGGCACCCTTTCATTTATATTTAATAATTTCAATGAAGGTACAGCCTTTAGTGATATCGTTAAACAAGCACAGGAAAAAGGCTTTACAGAACCGGATCCGCGCGTTGACCTTAGCGGAAAGGATGTAGCAAGAAAGCTGCTTATCCTTGCCCGCGAAACAGGAATGAAGATCGAGCTGAAAGATATTCAGATCGATGGAATCTTACCTGCTTCATGTCTGCGAGCTCCTTCTGTTCCGGCATTCTTTGTTGAATTGAAAAAGAATAATCATCTTTTCGAATCGATGCGTGCAAAAGCAGCAAAGAACAATAAAGTGTTGCGTTTCATTGCAAGTCTCGATAAAGGCAAAGCAAAGATCAGTCTTCAGGAGGTTGATTCAAATCATCCTTTCTTCAATTTATCTGGAAGTGATAATATTATTTCCTTCACAACAGACAGATATACTGACCGACCGCTAGTTGTAAAAGGTCCCGGAGCCGGTGCAGAAGTTACTGCTGCCGGAGTTTTCGCAGAAATAATAAGTATCAGCAAATATTTTGAATAGGAGTATGGCAAAAAAGTATGAAAATAGTATAAACGTATTTGCTCCTGCTACTGTTGCAAATCTTGCTTGTGGTTTTGATGTCATGGGACTTGCAATTGATTCTCCCGGCGATGAAGTTCATGTCGAATTCAATCGGTTAAAGGAGATCCGAATCCGGAAAATTACTGGTGATGGCGGAAAGCTATCTTTGGATGCCCGCAGAAATACAGCAGCAGTTTCCATTCAGGCTTTGATCGATGATCTTCATATCGATCAGGGTTTTGATGTTTACATAAAGAAAAAAATGCCACTTGGCAGCGGACTTGGTTCCAGTGCTGCCAGTTCTGTTGCAGGAGTGTTTGCTGCAAATGAGCTATTAGGCAGACCTTATTCGCGTCGTGAACTGGTTCCTTTTGCAATGGAAGGGGAACGGATTGCATGTGGATCTGCACATGCAGATAATGTTGCACCTTCTATGATGGGTGGTATTGTTCTTATCCGTTCATACCAACCACTTGATATTATTTCACTGCCCGTTCCGAAAAAATTAATGCTTGTCGTTGTACATCCTGAAGTAGAAGTTCTGACAAAGGATTCAAGGGCAGTTCTTCCTCGTAAAATTGACATGGCTACAGGAATTTCACAATGGGCCAATACTGCAGCTTTTACAGCAGGATTATATACAAATGATTTTGATCTGATCGCGCGTTCTGTCGTTGATCATGTAGCAGAACCACATCGCGCAGCATTGATCCCTCATTTTGAAGATGTGAAAAGTGCAGCACTCTTTTCCGGAGCTGTCGCTTGCAGTATCAGTGGCTCTGGTCCCTCCGTATTTGCAATGGCAGAAGGGAAGAAGGAAGCGGATGAAATTGCTTATGCTATGAAATATCAATTCAAAAAGCATAAGATAAAATGTACAGCTTACATTTCTGCTGTTAATACAAAAGGTGTTGTTAAACTGAAATCATAATACGTTATCGTGAAATATTTTTCTACCAAAAATAAAATTACATCATACAGTCTGGAGGAAGCTGTTCTGCTTAGTCTGCCACCTGACAATGGACTATTCATGCCGGAGAAGATCAAACAACTTCGTCCTGAATTTTTGTTGAATCTGAAGAATGAAAATGTTGCTTCCATCGGATATGAAATTGCAAAAATGTTGTTAGGCGGTGATATTCCTGACGACATACTGAAAAAGATCTGTGATGAAGCTTTTAATTTTCCAGTGAATGTTATAAATGTTCAGAAGGATACTTACGTCTGTGAATTGTTTCATGGACCTACTTTAGCGTTCAAAGATTTTGGAGCACGATTCATGTCGAGAGTCATGTCGTACCTCAATCGTAAGCATACTACTCCTTTAACAATTCTCGTTGCAACATCCGGTGATACCGGTGGAGCAGTAGCGGATGGATTTTATGACGTTGAAGGTATCGAGGTTTATATTCTTTATCCGTCCCGTGGAGTAAGTGAGCTTCAGGAAAAACAACTTACCACTTATGGAAAAAATATTCATGCAATAGAAGTGAAGGGTACATTCGACGACTGTCAGCGTTTAGTTAAACAGGCTTTCCTTGACCCTGAGTTGAATGAAGTATACCGATTGGCATCTGCAAACAGCATTAACATCGCCAGACTTATCCCGCAAACTGTTTATTACTTTGAAGCTTTCAGAAAATTACCTTCGAAAGAGAATGTAGTCTTTGTTGTTCCGAGTGGAAATTTTGGAAATCTGACAGCTGGGTTGATCGCCCGGAAAATGGGATTACCAGTTGAACATTTTGTTGCTGCTACAAATATCAATGATGTTGTTCCGCAATATCTGAGTAAAGGCGAGTTCACTCCGCGTGCAAGCGTTGCAACAATTTCAAATGCAATGGATGTCGGCAACCCAAGTAATTTTCCGAGGATGATTGAATTGTTTGGCAATAGCTGGACAGATATAAAAAGCGCAATCAATGGTTATAGTTTTAATGATGACCAGACGAAAACGATAATGAATGAGATCTTTGAAAAGACCGGTTATGTTCTTGATCCGCATGGCGCAGTAGGCTATCTTGGTTGGTTAGAGTATCAAAAGGAAAACCCTGATAGTATCGGTGTGATTCTGGAGACTGCTCATCCTGCTAAATTCAGCGAGAGCGTAGAAAAAGCACTCAAGCTAAAAATAGATATTCCCGAAGCCCTCGAAAAGCTCCGTCATAAAACGAAAGTCGCACATTTGATGGAGGCTGATTATGGAGAGTTTAAGAAGCATCTGCTACTAAAAAAATAATGTCAAAACCGGGATTTTAGTGATTAAGGGATTTTCAGGAGGCATTAGTCCTGGTAATCTAATAATCGACTAAATCCCGGTCTAATCTCTTGTCAAAATTAAGTTATTTTACCTGCAATCCAGAAAATCCCTTAATCACTAAAATTCCGGTTCTGACTTTTTCCCGGTAATCCACTAATACCTTAAATTCCGGTTAAATCTTGTAAATTGCCTCAATATTTCTCTGGGTATTCCCTTTATTTATGTCTCAAAAAACAATCCATATCAATATTAAACCTGTCGTCTGCGTAGGTGCATCATTAGTCGATCTGACTTTCCGGTGCGAAGCACAACCGGTTCTGAATACTTCAAATCCTGCTGCAATGCATCGAAGCCCGGGTGGTGTTGTCAGAAACATTGCACATCATCTTTCGCTACTTAATATTCCAGTGGAACTGATCACTGTTTTAGGTGATGATCCTGATGGCCATTGGTTGTCGAAGCAGTGTACCGATATCGGAATTTCCATGACCGGTACGGTATGGCTCGATAAACCTACCGGAACCTTTGCATCTATTGCAACTCCTGCCGGTGATCTTCATATCGGTGCAGTTAGTTCTGAGACCGATGTAATGTTGAACACTGATTTTCTGCAAAGCCGTTCTGAAATTATTCTGAATGCATCAGTAGTTGTTGCAGATTGCAATTTATCAGTGAACGCATTGAAGTGGCTGATCAAATTCTGCAATGAGAACGATGTGCCGTTGATCGTAGAAACTGTTTCTGTTCCGAAGGCTTCTCGTTTGAGAGATGCTTTGCCCGGAAAACTTTTGTTGGTAAAACCTAACCGTGAAGAGCTGGCAGTCTTTGAACATGACACTCACGTTACTCCCGAAGAAAAAATCGCACACTTGCATATGCTTGGATTTAAAAATGTATGGCTGAGTCGTGGGGCAGATGGTTCTTTATTTTCAGATGGTAATAACGTATCTTCAATTCCCGCACCTCGTGTTCATGTTAAGGATGTGAATGGCGCAGGAGATGCATTACTGGCTGGTTGGATCTGGGCATGGCTTCAGGATAAAGGTGTAATGGAATGCATCAGTTACGGACAAGCCGCTGCAGCTTGTTTACTTGAAGTCTATGGTGCGATCAGAAATGATCTGTCACCACAATTAATAGAAGAAAAAATTTCCTTTCAGCATAAATGAGTTACCAATTAATTTTTTCTGCTGAAGTTAAATCAGCACTCGATGAATACCGGCCGATCGTTGCTTTAGAGTCGACGATCATTGCGCATGGTATGCCGTATCCGCAAAATGTTGAAACTGCACGTGAAGTTGAAAATATTGTCAGAAGGAATGGTGCTACACCTGCTACAATTGCTATCCTGGATGGAAACATTCATGTTGGATTGAATGATGCGCAAATGGAGTCTTTGGGAAATTCCAAAGGTGTATGGAAAGTCAGTCTGCGTGATATGCCATATGTCGTTTCACAAAAACTGAATGGTGCCACAACTGTTGCTGCCACCATGCGAATTGCATCAATGGCCGGAATAAAAATTTTTGTTACCGGAGGAATAGGAGGAGTCCATCGCGGCGCAGAAACGACAATGGATATTTCTGCCGATCTCACTGAAATGAGTCAGACGAATGTAGCTGTTGTTTCCGCCGGAGTAAAATCAATTCTCGACATAGGACTTACACTTGAATATTTAGAAACACTTGGAGTTCCTGTTGTCACATTTGGCAGCCCTGATTTCCCAAGTTTCTATTCCCGCAAAAGCGGATTTCTTTCTCCGCTGCAATTGAATTCTCCAAAAGAAATTGCAGCATTATTAAAAGCTAAGTGGGATATGGGACTGAATGGTTCTGTCATGATCGCAAATCCGATTCCTGCCGATAAAGAATATCCATTTGAAAAAATGGAACTCCACATTTCCGCAGCACTAAAAGCTGCCAAGGAAAATGGAATCACGGGAAAAGAAACGACTCCGTTTATTCTGAAATTTATTGCAAACGCTACAGGCGGTGAAAGTCTGGGATCGAATATTGCGCTGGTGTTTAATAATGCGGAGTTGGGGGCAAGGATCGCTCAAAATATTTAAGTTCTGATTAAGTTCAAAGTTCAAAGTTCAAAGTTGGCTTCGTAGCAACCTACGAAGCCAACATTGAACATTGAACATTGAACATTGAACATTGAACATTGAACATTGAACATTGAACTTTGAACATTGAACTTTGAACTTTGAACATTGAACTTTGAACCAAAATACCTACCTTTGTCCCACAACCATGGGGCTGCCCGGATTTGACAGCGAGTGAAATTGGTATGTAAGCATGTCGAGGGTCGGAGATCAGCCTCGTAAAACACGGTTTTCAACTGCCTAACTGGCAACAACAATTACGCGTTAGCCGCTTAATCAGAAGATTAACCCGCTGACTACCTTTTGAGGACCTGTTCACCCGTTCTCTTGATTAAGGTATCGTATGGTGAATGCTCTCCGGTGATGTTTCCTGCTCCGGGTCTAAGATTCAAGGAAAATACGTAATGTAATAGCGAGTGTTTAGCAGTTACATTGCCGACAATCAATAAACACTAAACATGTAGAAAGCGTATTGATTGCTTGTCTGGACGAGGGTTCAACTCCCTCCAGCTCCACTTATTTTAACTAATAACGAATAACGAATAACGAATAACGGGCCTTCAGGAAATACCTTCCTTAAGGCCCGTTATTCGTTATTCGTTATTCGTTATTCGTTATTCGTTATTCGTTATTCGTTAT
>JBMQEM010000013.1:0-10461 GCA_049363815.1 Bacteroidota bacterium | reverse complement strand
TATTAAAGTGATGAATACCCGAACTGATAATTTACGGCAGGAAATAAAATTCGGATCGACTAACATTAAAAAAATTGCATTGGTAAAAGACACTTTGCTGGCTACCTGGTCCTCTGACGGAACACTTGCAATGTGGAATTATAAATTAAATCAACTGGATCCGCAGCCGATCTTTTTCATGAAAGCAGGAAATCCTTCTCCACTCACTTTCTCTGAATCGGGTAAACTGATGTGTAGTGGAAACATTGGGAACTGGGCAAGAATCTGGATCCCGCTTGAACGACAGATCTATCAGGAATTATTTTTACATAAGGAAACTGTGACTTCTTCTGCTTTTGGTGTCACTGACGATTTTCTTTATACCGGCAGTCTTGACAAAACAATAATCAAGTGGCAAAAGGGTGGCGATAAACCACCTGTTATACCGAAGCCTGTTACAAAAGCAGAAATAAAAATTGAACCCACACCTATTCCTGCAATTCAGAATTCGGAAGTTCAGATGGCAAATGAAAATGTCCCGACTGTCATTAAAGGCCGTAAAGTTATTTCAACAGAAAAGATCGAACTGAATGTATCAAACATCAGCGTCTATGTCTACGATAACAGCTACATAGATGGCGATACAATGTCTTTGTTTTTTAACGGCCAATGGATAGTTGACCATTATGGAGTGACCAAGAAAAAATATGAAGTCAAACTGAATCTCATTGAAAACACAAACAATTATCTGGTTCTCTTTGCAAACAATCTTGGAAAAAGCCCGCCAAATACTGCAGCTATTGAGTTTGATGATGGAAAAAAGAAATATTTCTATCGGTTATCATCCGATCTCAAGACCTGTAGTGCCATTAATTTTGTCTATAAAAAATAGTTAATTCCGCCCGCTGACAAATAAAATATCTTTACTTTACCGATTCCTAAAAAAGACGCAAAACCTAAAAAAAATGAAAAAAATCTACTTATTGCTCTCATTTATTCTGTTCTTAACAATAACTTCTGATGCACAAAGTTGGCTCTCCGTTGGATCCGCAACTGCACTTGGAAATACCACCACAGGTGTAAGAGCAATTGCTGTAAGTCCTTATGATGGCGCTATCTATGCCGGAGGTACTTTTACAGGAGCTGTTAACTATCTGGCAAAATATAATCCTGTCTCAGACAGCTGGCAACAAGTAGGTGCCGGAGTTAGTGGACCGGTATACGCTTTGAAATTTTTCAAAGGTAAATTATATGTTGGTGGAAGTTTTGCAAATGCCGGTGGCTTAGGTGCAAACAATATTGTCGCTGTTGACGCTGCAGGATCATATACAACTGTTGGAATTGGTTTAAATGGTCAGGTAAATTGTTTTGAAGCAGCACCGGACTCGTCTTACTTATATGTCGGTGGACAATTCAATGCTGATTTTTCTAATACTACTACATTACTTCACGTGGCGAAGACAGATCTTATCAATTGGTCAGCTGTCGGAAACGGAATTTCACCTGTAGTAAACTGTCTTACGTTACATGGCAATGCTCTACATGCCGGTACAAATAATGTAACAAGTGGATTATATGTACTTTCAGGTTCTACATGGAGCAGTATTTCAGGTGTAACTGGTGGAAGTATTTTTGCTATAGCAAGTCACGCAGGAAATTTATATGTAGGGGGTGATTTTCAGCAACCATACTACGGTGGCGCAAGGTATACCGGAACCGGTTGGAGTTCTATGGGTGGAACAACTTTTACAAATGGTATTCAAATCAGGTCTCTGCAGAAAATCGGCAATTATCTTTTTGTAGGAGGTAATTTTACAAACGTTGGAGTTGGTGGAGCATATTATATTGCCAGAATTGATAACCCAATTCAACCAATTAAAGCCGTTATCGTAACCAACAATCCGGGAGCATCACCTTATGCAATTGCTAACAAGGATGGATATGTTTATCTGGGCGGAAGTTTCTCAGGTACCGGTGCAAATGTTTTAAAAAGTTCGATCACGATCGGTGTAGAAGAGATAAATGACTTCATTGAAACTTCTTCTCTCTACCCGAACCCGCTTTCTACTTCTTCAACACTGAATGTAAAACTGAAAAAACATGCAGATGCTGCTCAACTTTCCATCATTGATGCTCAAGGTAAAATTGTAAGAGAACAATTTATCTCTGATCTTTCAAACAACGAAATTAATTTCAGGATCGACAGAAACGATCTGACTGCAGGAATTTACTATTACCAACTGATGATTGATGGACAGTCAGTGTCTTCTCATCCTTTTATCATCGAATAATTCTTTAAAATCATCCAATAATTTTATTCAAAAATCTGCAAAGGCAATTTCATTTTCTTAAATTTACATTCTAAGAAAATGAAATTTGCCATTGTAGATATTGAAACCACAGGTGGAAATTCCTCACAGAATAAGATCACCGAAGTTGCCATCTATATTCATGATGGTGAAAAGATCATTGACGAATTTGTTTCCCTGGTCAATCCGGAATGTCGTATTGCCCCTTTTATAACAAACCTGACAGGCATCTCAAATGAGATGGTCGAAAATGCCCCGAAATTTTATCAGATCGCAAAAGATATAGTTACACTTACTGATGGTGCTGTCTTTGTTGCGCACAATGCACAATTCGACTATGGATTTATCCGCCAGGAATTCAAATCTCTTGGCTTTAATTATTCACGGGATTATCTGTGCACAGTTAAACTGAGCCGTAAATTACTCCCCGGATTTGCTTCTTATAGTCTGGGTACTCTTTGCCAGAATCTAGGCATTTCAATCACTAACCGGCATCGTGCAAGTGGCGATGCACTTGCTACAGTCAAATTGTTTGAAATGATCCTTAACAGAGACCCTGAAAAGGAAGTCATCAGGAATTTTACTAAGAACGATTACCTGAATCTCCGTTTCCCGGTTGGATTTGATCATAAGATCCTGGATTCAATTCCTGAAAGACCGGGAGTTTATTATTTCCATAATCAGGATGGAACAGTGATTTACATCGGGAAAAGCAATAATATAAGAAAAAGGGTGCTGTCTCATTTTGCAAACAAACAAACTAAAAAAGCGATTGAATTGAGGAACAATATCCGTGATATTACCTTTGAAGAAACAGGAAATGAACTGATCGCTTTACTATTGGAATCAGAAGAGATCAAAACTAACCAGCCTTTATTCAACAGAAGTCAGAGAAGAACAATTTTTAATTATGGCATTTTCAGCAAGGTTAATAATGACGGGTATATCACCTTGTATTCCGAAAAAGTAAAAAATGCAGCAGATGCATTGATAACAACAGGCAGCTTTGACGAAGCGGAGGCAATTCTTCAACGTATTCAAAATAAAAATAACCTCTGTCAGAAACTTTGTGGAACAAAAGAAATCAAACATGCTTGTTTTGGCTATTCTGTTCATCTCTGCAAAGGAGCATGCATAGGAAAGGAATCGCTTGAAGAATACAATTTGAGAGCACAGAAAGCACTCGACAGCATACAATACTCGCATCAGAATTTCATGATCATAGGTGCCGGTAGAAACGAATCCGAAAAATCAGTGACACATGTAGAGTCCGGTCGGTACAAAGGATTCGGATACTTCGATCCGGAATTTGTAACTGCTGATCCTGAAACACTCAGAGAACATATTAAACCAAGAATCGACAACCGTGATGTGCAGAGAATCATCCGGCATTTTCTCAATACTGCATCACCATCAAATATTCTGACTTATTAAATGAAAGTTTCTGTTCTTATCCTTTTTTTTATAATAAATATTTTTCACATCAGTAGTTCTTATGGACAGGTGAATTCATCTCTGCTTGGCTTAAAATTAAATACGGCAGAAAATACTGTATTCAATTTATCAGACCTGAAAAATTCAAAAGCGACTGTTTTAATTTTTTTTCTTACCGATTGTCCTGCCTCACAGAATTATACACTTACAATTAAAAAACTTCATAAAAAGTACTCTGCAGGAAATATATCCTTTGATATTGTTTTTCCTGACACCTATTCCTCTCCGGAAGAGGTAAGGAAATTCATGACTGATTACAAATTATCCTTACCAGCACTGATGGATACTGAACTGACGCTTACAAAACTATTAAAGGCTTCAGTCGCACCACAATGTTTTTTACTGGATTCTAAAGGGAATATAATTTATGACGGACGCATTGACGACTGGTATTATAAACCCGGAAAAAAAAGAACGGTGATCCTTTCAAATGACCTTGACAATGCAATTTCCAATTTCCTTGCAGGCAAAATAATTGAACCAGCAAAGACTACACCGGTGGGCTGTATAATAAATTATTGATCTATGGTAAAAAACAATTATGCCTTTTTTTATATCCTCACAGCGATCTTTCTCTCAGCTTGCAGCAATAATACAAATGATAAAAGATCAGATACGGTTCAGTTAAACTATTCTGAACACATTGCCCCCATCATCTATAAGAACTGCAGTCCATGCCACCGGCCCGGCTCGGGTGCTCCTTTTGATCTTATTTCTTACGATGATGTAAAAGATCATTTAAAAACTGTCCAACTTGCCATCAACGAAAGACTGATGCCACCATGGCCTGCAGATACATCCTATTCTCACTTCAGAGATGAAAAAGTTATGACTGCAAATGAAATAGAGAGTATCAATTTGTGGATAAAACAAGGCGCAACAGAAGGTGATAAGAAGAAACTTGTGCCTGCTCCGGTATTTTATCAGGAAAGCAATATGGGAAAACCGGATCTTACCCTCAAGATGAAAACGTATTCAATCAAAGGGGATAATAAAGATAATTTTATAATGCTAAAAATTCCTTATCAGTTTGAACGTGATACTTTCATCAAGGTTATTGAGATCATTCCCGGAAATAAAAAACTTGTCCATCACATTAATGCTCATCTGATACAATATAACAGCGGAGCTAAAAAAAATTACAGTCTGGGGTTACCTTTTGTTGATACAGAAAAAAGCGACAAACTTCACGCATACGAAGCACTTGATCTGAAGAATGACGATGGCTCCTACCCGCTCCTGACTCCTTCAGTTACCAATTATTTACCCGGAGTTGAAGTTGCAATGTATCCATCAGGAATCGGTGGATATAAAGTAAAGAAGGATGGAGCGATCCTACTTGACAACATACATTACGGTCCTTCACCGGTCGATACTACAGACGAAACACATTTCAACATTTACTTTAGTCCGGAAGCACCAAAAAGACCAACTACAGAATTCATCCTTGGTACAAGCGGAATTTCCCCGGTCATACCGGCATTGATCATCCCGCCAAATGAAATAAAGACATTCACAACTACATATACAGTTGCATCAGACATTTCAATGCTGACGATCAATCCTCATATGCATCTTTTGGGAAAGAGTTTTCTTGCCTATGCAATAAAACCACAGGGTGATACCATTCCGTTGATCCGAATAAAGAACTGGGACTTCAGGTGGCAGTATTTTTACACCTTTGAAAAAATGTTGAAGATACCTGCAGGGACCAAAATTGTTGTAGAAGGTACTTTTGATAATACAGTAAACAATCCACTGAACCCATTTAATCCACCCCGCACAATTTCTGAACGTGAAGGTAGTATGCGGACCACTGATGAAATGTTTCAGTTGATCTGTACTATCATTCCGTACCAAACCGGAGATGAAAACATATCACTTAAAACACAATGAAAACATTTTCAATCAGTGAACCTCAGACAGAATCCGAATTCAACGACTACTACAGGATCCGTTATGAAATACTCAGGAAACCCTGGAATCAGCCTGAGAAATCTACTAAGGATGATACAGAATTAATTTCAGTTCATCTCCTGGCTAAAGATGAAAACGGAAAGGCAGTGGCAACAGGCCGGCTTCAATTCAATTCAGACGAAGAAGCACAGATCCGTTCAATGGCTGTCGTTGATGAATTTCAGGGAAACGGAATAGGAAGTTTATTGATTGAACATCTTGAAAAAATTGCAAAGCAGCGAAAATTAAAAAGGATAACACTTGACTCAAGAGAAAATGCCGTTCAATTTTACCTCAGGAATGGCTATAGGATCATTGAACCATCATACTTACTTTTTGGAACAATAAAACACTTTAAGATGCAGAAGGACCTTTGAGAAAATATTTTATTTTGACTTCAGCAATGTGAATGCAAATGTAGTTCCGATCCCGGCTGTGCTTCTTACATTGATCGTTTGCTGATGTGCTTCAATAATATGTTTTACAATTGCTAATCCCAATCCGGTTCCACCCTGCTCCCTCGATCTGCTTTTATCTACACGATAAAATCTTTCAAAAATTCTTGGTAAATGTTTGGAATCTATTCCGATCCCATTATCAGTGATCTCTATGAGTAGTTTTTCATCCATATCGTAGAAACCTACCAGTGTTGTACCATTCCTTTTACCATATTTGATCGAATTGATCATTAGATTTACGAGTACCTGCCTGATCCTGTCTTTGTCGGCCACAACATAAAATTGCCGGTCACTACCCTCCTTAAAACCTACTTTGATATCCATTTCCTTGGCCTTAAGTTCGATCGATTCAAATACCTCATTCATCAGATCCCTGATATCAAAAGTTCTCTGATCAAGGATCAGTTCTCCACTTTCCAGTTTGGAAATAGCTTCAAGATCATCAACGATCAGGGTGAGACGTTCAACAGATTTAGATGCTCGTTGAAGATAGTTAACATTTACTTCCGGATCATCCAGTGCACCTTCCAGTAAAGTATGAATATACCCTTGAATATTGAACAAGGGAGTTTTCAATTCGTGTGAAACGTTTCCTAAAAATTCTTTCCTGAAATTTTCCATTTGCTTCAGTTGAGCGATCTCATCGTTTCTGTCTTTCTCCCACTCTATTACTTCTTTTCCGACATTTGAGATAATATCATTACTGAGATCTATTTTTTCAAGAGTTTTCTCCTTGGAATTTTTTTCTGTTGTAATGGTCTTATAGATCAACTTGATCTTTCTGTAAATAAAAATTTCGAGTAATGATTTGAAGATAATGAATGTGGCAAGAAATGAAATAATAAAGATCGAAATGTAATGGATCCAGATATTCTCAAATAAAGAAAACCAGTTAAAAATGGAAATGGAAATCAGAACTATTGCTGAGGAAAATAATGCAGCTAATAATGCAAGTACTCGTGGTGTAGGATTCTTCAATTTACTTTTGCTTGACTAAAAATCAAATTTATAACCGATCCCTTTCACGGTTTTGATACTTTCTTCACCTATTTTCTCCCTAAGTTTGCGGATGTGTACATCAATAGTCCGGTCACCGACCACCACTTCATTTCCCCAAACTCTTTCAAGAATTTCATCTCTGGTAAAAACCTTTCCTGCTTTCGCTGCAAGTAATGCCAGTAATTCAAATTCCTTTCGCGGTAATTCAATTCTTGTATCCCCTTTCATCACAACATACTGCTCACGGTTAATGACCAGTTCTCCGGCTGAAAAGATACTGCTCTTCGGACTTCCATTATCTTCGGCATTGTTATACCGGCGAAAAAGAGCATTGATCCTGCTAACTAAAACTCTTGGCTTAATTGGCTTGGTAATGTAATCATCTGCCCCAACATCAAACCCTGCGATCTGTGAGTAATCTTCATTTCTGGCAGTCAGGAAAGCTATCATTGTTTTCTTAAATTCCGGAATGTCCCGCAATGCCCTGCATGTTTCAATTCCATCCATTTCAGGCATCATAATATCAAGGATGATCAGATCAGGATGAGTTTGCTTTGCCTTTACAATTGCTTCCCGGCCGTTTCCTGCTTTGAAAACTTCATAGTTCTCCTTCTTCAGATTATACTCCATGAACTCCAGGATATCCGGTTCATCGTCAACGAGGAGAATTTTCAACTTTTTATCTTTCATATTCGAGTGTGAAATTAACTGCCTTTTGCCGATTTCATGTTATGTAAATGTAAACAAAAGGTTACTTTGACTTTACATTGGCAGCATATAGTGCACACTTTCACTAAAGTAGTTTTATTAATCGTTGGGCCTGAATGTTTCCAGGATTAATTTTTAACACCCTCCTGACGTATTCTTTTGCCTGACTATTCTGCCTCCGGTAAACCATTAATCCGGCAATATTCAAAAGAGCCTGTTCATTATCAGGGTCCAATTGCAGCGCAATATTATACATCTGCTCTGCTTTTTTGTCTTCTTTGTTTATACTCAATTCGAAAAACCCATAATTGACGTATGCCGAAACAAACTTAGGATTCTCGGAAATTATAAAGCGATAGTTACTTTCTGACTTTTCATACTGACCCGTTTCAAACTGAAGATCGGCAAGTTTTAACCGGAAATCCGGAAAGAAAGGAGCTAATTCTGTTGCTTTGGTAAAGTAAGCTTCGGCACCTGTTCTGTCACTAGTCCCCAAATAGGCCTGACCAATTCTGTATGCTGTCCATGCTTCATCATTTGAAAACGACTTTTTATTCAGTGATGATAGTGGATTCCCGTGCTCTTTTACATAATTGATAAGCCGTGGATAATCCCCTTTCAAAAATGACCACCGTATCAGTTCATTAAAATTCCTGACGATATCCTCTTTTGTCTTATCACTGATGTACTTTTTAGCAGAATCTAGAAAAACTTTATTTGCAACGAACTTCTCATAATAAGATAAGTATGCGATCCCTTTTGTACGATCATCCGGATCAGGATTATTGATACATGCAAGTTTTACAAATTCACGGATCTGATCTTTGTCTGATTTTGTCACAGGTTTTCGGATCCAATGATCAGTTGCAGTAACGTGTGGGATATCGATAGTGCCGTTCTTAGGCATATGACAACTGACACAATTATCATTTTTCAGAGTACGCTGCTTTGGATCCGCAGTACAATCCTTGACGGTAATTAATGGGTTCTTATTTTTTATATCATGCGTTGCGTTTGAGGAATGACAACTTTTACAGGCATTATTGAAAACTTCACTCCCTGTAGTCTTGACACTCACGTGCGGATCATGACACGTTACACATGTCATTGCATTTTTATAAGGTTGTTTTGATTCTTGTTTTGATTTATTTGCCTCTGCGATCTTTAACGATTCACTGAAGCATTTGCTCAACTTCATACGTTCAGCATGTGATGCCATTATATGCTGATCATCATCGCCTTTATAAACAGGCATGAATATACTCATCACCTCAGAAAGGTGCATTCCCGGCCTGAAATCAAAAAACGATTTGTCTTTCATCAAGACAGCATTTCCCTGAACATGACACCGCTGACAAACATCCAGCTGTAAATCAACCGGTAGCTTTGCTGGGTTTACAATGGAGTAGTCAATTTCATTTTTTACATCTTTCGTTCTACCTGCCAGCATTTCAATCCGGTGATCCTCTCCCGGCCCATGACAACGTTCACAGTCTATTCCATTCTCAACATTGATATATTTATTTGCAGAACCTAAAACCATTTCCGGATATGCATTATGACATGACATACATTCCAGTTCGATCAATCTGCTAAACCGGTTATTGAAACCATTTTCATAGCCCGGAGGAAGATCCCATTTTCCAGATTGCGTATAAAAAGTGGCTGGAGCCTGATAAATATACCCATTCACATTGATCATATGCGAATTCGTATGCTGTCCTGAACCTACAATGTAATTGATCTTTTCTTTTCTGATATAAGTTGTATCATTTCCTGAAAGCCTGAATTCAGTCAGGTAAAAATCATTTCCTTCCCAATGCGGAAAATATGAAAGATCCCTGAAATGATCTTTGATCACTGAATGTCCATCGAAACGTCCTGCTGATTTTGTTATGGATGCGGTATCAAATGATTTACCCATTCCCGTATGAATAAAAGTCTCAAACTTATCAGAATGACACTGCCTGCAGGCTTCTTTGCCGATATATTCAGTAGAATCCGAAAGAGATGAATATTCTTTTACCTGGTTTGAAGTTTCTGTTCTGTTACAGGAAATAAAAATAAAAACCGAAAACAGGATCAATGATAATGCGTATGCAAAAGTTTTAATACGCATCAATCAGGTTATTTTTTGATAAGTTGCAATGTATATTCATCATAGAATTTACCTTGTTCATAGATCCAGTCTTGTTTCAATCCTGTGACTTCGAAGCCTGCTCTTTTGAACAATGTAACACTACTTTCATTTTCAACACGAATGTTTGAATAGATCTGATGAAGGTCCAGAATTTCAAATCCATAATCAATGATAAGGTGTAATGCTTCTGTTGCATAACCTCGCCCTCTGTCTGCCTTATCAGCAATGAGAATTCCAATCCCTGCCCTTTTGTTCTTTGGATCGAAATCAAACAGATCAACACAACCTATCGAACGGGTTGTTTCATCTTCGTCTGACTCTTCAAAATATTTCAGGTCGATCATTAATCGCAATTGCTTATTGGTGTAGATATCCTGATGTACCTGAGTTACAAATTCTTCAAGGACAAACTTGGAAA
>JBMQEM010000012.1:0-2604 GCA_049363815.1 Bacteroidota bacterium | reverse complement strand
TGTATTGTTTTAATGGGTGAACTGAGAATATGATAAATTTTCAAAGGCAAACTTTGCACCATGTGATAAATCAGTATTTTTAACAGTAAAGTTGTGAACAAAATCGCCTTTTAATTATGCGATTTTAAACTCTGAAATAAAATCTTTTAATCAGTTATTTACCTATGTAAATCTTATAAATAAACTCCTTTTTTAACCAGTAAAACTCTTGTCTCTACAGCAGTTTGAAAGTTAATAATCCTGTTAGAAGCCTCGAACCCTCCAAATTAAAATGTGTCCCATTTTAGAAACACATTTTAGCTCTAAGGCTAATTTAAAATGATAAAAATCATTTTTTATAACTTATATACACCAATCTTATCGTATATACTTTTTTTATATTTTCATACAATTGAGTACTTAAAAATTGTATCTAAAATGTTTTAAAATCTTCCCCTTCTCATGAAATTAACAGTTATAGCTCTAATACTGCTCTTAACGACTCCGGTTTTTTCTCAGGATGCGAAAGTAATTGTTCGTACTGCTGATGAACGTATGCGCGGAAACACCTCTTTTGCTATAATGACAATTCAGATCATACGCCCTACGTGGTCCCGGGAAATGGCAATGAAAACATGGAGCAAAGGAAATGATCTGGCAATAGTTCTAATAACATCGCCAATAAAAGACAAAGGCACTGTTTTCCTGAAAAGAAAGAATGAAGTATGGAACTGGATTCCATCCATTGAACGAAACATCAAATTACCTCCATCCATGATGAGTCAAAGCTGGATGGGTACAGACTTTACCAATGATGATCTTGTAAAAGAAGCTAGCGTAGTCAATGATTACAGTCACAGTATCGTTGGCGAAGATGATATTCTGGAACGCAAATGCTATAAAATTCAAATGATCCCAAAACCGGAAGCTGCAATTGTATGGGGAAAAGTCTACTTATGGGTCGATAAAAAAGATTTTTTGATTCTAAAAGCAGAATACTACGATGAGGAAAGTGTGCTGGTAAATACTATGATCTCAAGCGATATTAAAATGCTTGGTGGCAAACTTATTCCTGCGAAAACTGAAATGATTCCGGCTGACAAAAAAGGAAACAGAACAGTTTTGCTTTACAATTCACTGGAATTTGACAAGCCACTGGATGAGTCATTCTTCAGTATACAAAATATGCAAAGGATCCAATGATCACTAGTCTCATCTGGCGAAATCTCTGGCGAAACAAACGCCGGTCATTGATCACAATGACTTCAGTATCTTTTGCCATCATGCTAGCCATTACTATGAAGTCTCTTCAAAAAGGAGTTTTCGATAACCTTGTCCAGAATGTTGTAGGTTTCTATAGCGGCTATTATCAAGTCCACAAGAAGGGATTCAAGGATGAGCAGATTCTGGACAACAGTTTCATATTCTCTGTACCAATGTTAACTTCTATAAATAAAACAAATAATGTTAGTGGCACAGCAGCAAGAATAGAATCATTTTCCCTGGTTTCATCCGGCTCAACAACTATTGGCTGTATGATTGTCGGTACACATCCAGAATGGGAAAAAACATTAACCGGTCTTCATACCAAAATTATAGCGGGAAACTATATAACAGAATACGACAATTCAGTAATTCTTTCAGAGGGTCTGGCTGAGCGCTTAAAAATTTCTGTTCATGATACGATCGTACTATTAGGTCAGGGTTATCAGGGAAACACTGCAGCTGGAAAATATGCCATCAAAGGCATCGCACATTTTGGCTCTCCACAGTTGAACGAATCACTGGTCTTTCTTCCGCTTTTGGTAGCTCAGAAATATTTAAGTGCAGAAAACAGAATTACAACTCTTGCAGTCAATATAAATAAACCAAAGGCTCTTGAAGAAATTGGGACTTCGATAAAATTAATAACCGGTAATGAATATGAGGTTTTGAACTGGAAAGAAATGATGCCCGACATTGATAGTCATATTCGTACTGACAATGCAAATTTCTATATTTTCATTGGCGTATTATATCTACTCATAGCGTTTGGAATTTTTGGAACTGTGCTGATGATGCTTTCAGAAAGAAAATATGAGTTAGGAATGCTCATTGCTATTGGCATGAGTAAATTTCAGGTCGCTATGATGATAGCCGGTGAAACAATTTTGATCTCAATATTTGGAACAATCGCCGGATTGCTAATCAGTTTTCCGGTTGTAAAGTACTTTGAAGTTTACCCGATTCAAATGAGCGGGAAACTGGCGGAAGCCTATGAAAACTTTGGATTTGAAGCAGTGTGGCCAGCTGTACTGGACTTTAATATATTTATTACCCAAGCAATTATAGTATTGTCAATATCATTGTTCATAGGAATATTTCCACTAACTAAAGTATACCGGATGAATGCAGTCACTGCAATGAAACGATAAATTAAAAACAAAATGCTGTTAAAAATTGCCTGGAGAAACATATGGCGCCATAAAACACGAAGCACTGTTATTATTGTTTCTGTTTTGTTTGGCATTTGGTCAGGATTGTTCATTCAGGCTGTCATGAATGGCATGGTTGAAGAACGGATCAAAACTGCAATTGAAAAAGAGATATCCCACATCCAACTTCATCATCCTGAATTTAAAAAAG
>JBMQEM010000011.1:0-2610 GCA_049363815.1 Bacteroidota bacterium | reverse complement strand
TGCCGGCAGATGCAAATACAATTTTACTGGTTGACAGAACTAAGTTCAAAAACCAAACTATGAATGTCATTGAAGGAATCCTGACAGGCGAACTTCCGGGCGACGACCGGTTTGCTGTCCAGGAAGCCATGAATGCATTGAAAGAAACATTATACAATTCACCGCGGTTCAATGTAAATGTTTCCCCTGAACGACTGGAAGGAAATAGTTTGACGGCTGTATTTCCTGATCCTCTTACATGGGAACAGGTAAATTCATTGTGCTCCAAAGAAAATGCCGAGATACTTGTGGCGCTGGAAGTTTTTGACAGCGACTTCACTGTTTGGCCGGGATCCAGAATAAAAAAGAAAACTGTTGGTGAAGGAAACAACAAACAAGAAATTGAATACACAGAATTTTATGCACAAGGTGTAGGAAGTGTAGATTTTGGAATACGGACTTATTATCCTAATGAGAAAAAAATTATTGACCAGCAAATGGTCAGTGAAGGCCATACGTGGGAAGAAACAGGAAGCTCACCCGTTGAAGCATTGGGTTTACTCATTTCAAAGAATGAAGCAATCAGATATCTGGCTAATAATATCGGTGAAAGCTATGCTTACAAGATCTCACCAATGCCTATTCGGATCTCAAGATCATTTTACGGAAAATCAAAACGAGTGGATGAAGTTGCTGCGGGTTCGCGACTTGCAGATGTAAATAAATGGCAGGAGGCAATCGACATGTGGAAAACCGGACTTTCGAAAGCAACTAAAGAAAAAGACAAAGGACGAATCGCCTACAACATTGCCATCGGTTACGAAGTGCTAGGTGAATATGGAACTGCACTGAAATGGGCTGAGGATTCTTATGCGCTATATGGAAATAAAGAAGGCAGGAATTATGCACGACTAATTCAGCAGCGGATCAATGAAGAAAATGTTTTGAAGGAGCAGATGAATAAGTAAATAAAATTGCGCTTTATGCTAATTAAATTTGGTGACAAATTAATTGTCATCATCAGTTTTTATTAATGAATAAATATCAAACTCAACCGGTATCTTAAATCGATTTATCAATTTACCACACTCACTTTCCCAGTATACTGATAAAAATTTCTTTGCAAATCATACACACGAACCAACCAGACATACGTCCCCAATTGAACCAGCTTTCCACCTTCTTTCACTTTTCCATTCCAGCCTTCGCCCCAACGATTTGTTTTGAAGATCTCCTGGCCCCATCGATCGAAAATTGTGAATTCATAGTCCGCTTCGCTCACTCCGGTTCCCAGAGGTGAAAATATTTCATTGATACCATCTTCATTCGGAGTAAAAGAATTTGGCACATAAAATTCAAATTCCATTTCAACACAGACCTCAGAGTTTAGTGTATCCGCACAACCATATTGGCTTTTTACGATCAGTTGCAGCGGATAACAACCGGTATCAGGATAAATAAAATTCGGATTCTTTAATGAAGACGTATCACCTTCATCAGAACTGAACATCCAGTTCCATGAAATTGCATCTGATGATTGATCTGTAAATGTTACAACAGGATCAACGATCACAACAGGATTCGGCGAATAGGTAAATGCAGGTTTAGGTTGAGGAAGTACAGTAATGAAATTTGTTTGTGTTCCTGTCCCGAAACAACCTGATGTATCTGTTACTTCATACGTAATTGTATATGTGCCGGCAGTATTGTAACAATGAGATGTCATTCCACAATCATTTGATGTTTCTCCATCTCCATACGACCAGCTTGCGTCCATACAATTTGTAAGAGTTGTATCTGTTAAAGTAACACATAATGGCGCACAACCATTTAAAGCAGTTGCAGAAATGACAGGAAGCGGTGGCTGCTGAACATTCACATTCGAATATGATGAAACAGGAGGCGTTCCACAATCGTCAGTAACAGTAAGTGTATATATGGTGGATGTACTCAATGTTACAACCGGTTCTGCAATCAAAGGATTACTTAGTCCGGCAACAGGCGACCACGAATAAAAATAATTTTCATTGCCTCCACTTACTATTGATGAAAGTGTATTTGATGTGCCTGCACAAACATTTATTACAGGTAATGTATATACACTCAAAGGAGGTTTTACTTCGATCAAAACAGTTTGCGGTAATGAACTGCATCCGTTTGCATCAATTGCAACAACATCGTAAGTAGTTGTTGCCGTTGGATTCACAGTAGAACTAACCGGAACTCCGCCCGATGACCATGAATAAGTATAACCTGATGCTCCGCCCGAACCAATCGCTGTCAATGAAACTGATTGCCCGATACAAATTGTATCCCCTAACATTGCCGCAACACTGGGTTGTACGTCATCAATTGTGACTGACAAACTATCTGTCGTACATAGACCGGGATATGTGATCACACAGGTGTAATCCCCGGGAATTAAATTTGTAATAGAAGATGTAGTTTGTCCGCCCGGTGACCACAAATAGTCTGGTGTTCCGGAAAAATTACTTACAACTGCTGTTGCAGTACCGGTATTGATGCAGGCATCTGTCGAATTGATCGCTGACACCGGTGCTGTAGTACAAGTAAAAGTATTTCCCTGAATGAATACTCCGGAATCATATTTACCATTCAATGCATCAACGA
>JBMQEM010000010.1:0-2620 GCA_049363815.1 Bacteroidota bacterium | reverse complement strand
GGTTGGATTTGTACATGTTTTTAAGCCATTTAATGGATGCGTATTTGTATAATCCTTTTTCCCACTTTACCCATTTGAGTAATCTTGCGTTGAGTTGATTCCAGACTATGCGCATTGGCTTGTCAGTGAATAGGTGGTAGTAGTTGATCATACCTCGTATCACCGGATTAAGTTCTTTTGCCAATTCTCTGATGTCAACTCTACGCTTGTGTATTTCCATCTCTTTAAATTTTCTGAGTATCATTGAGCGTGATTTTGTACTTGCAAACGCTCCCGGAACTACCCTCATTTTTCCTCGCATCACTACTTGGTGCGGACGTATTGTGTATCCCAAAAAATCATAACTCTTTGGATATTTCTTTTCTGATTTTCCCCTAAGGTTTACAATCTTGGTTTTCTTTTCATGCAAGGTTAGTTTGCACGCTTGCATCCGTTTTGTAATTGATCTCAAAACATAGTTAGCCTGCTTTTCTGTTTTGCAATGTACCACCATGTCGTCTGCGTATCGCTCAAATGGTTTCTCAGGGTGGTATCTTTGCATCCATTTGTCAAACACGATATCTAAAAATATGTTTGCCAATAACGGACTGATTACACCTCCCTGCGGTGTCCCCATTTCTGTCTGATGTAGTTTTCCGTCTTGATGAACTATGCCCGCTTTTAACCATCTCTCAACGTAAATCAGTATCCACTTTTCTTTACAATAGTGTTGTACTGATTTGATCATTAATTCATGGTCAATACTGTCAAAGAATCCTTTGATGTCTATCTCAATGGCAAAGTCATGATTGAAACAGTTTTTGTGACTGCTCTTTATAGCTTCATGACAACTGCGACCAGGACGATATCCAAATGAACTCTCATGAAAATATGGCTCTGTTACTTTTTCAAGTTGTGTCTTTACTACCTCTTGTGCTATGCGATCAAGTATTGTGGGAATGCCCAGTTGCCGTTTCCCTCCTCCGCTTTTTGGAATGTTCACTTGTCTGACCGGGGGTGGAAAATAACTGCCTGATGTGAGTCGGTTCCATAGCTTGTAGAGTTGTTTGTTCTGATCTTTTTCTAATTCTTTCCAACTCATTCCATCAATGCCATAACCTGCTCCATTGGCTTTTACTTTCTTGTACGCCTGCCAAACCATTACTCTGGTTACTGGTTGTGATTTTATTTCATAATAATCAATCATTCCATTGCTGGTTGTAAATAAATTATGAATACTAAACATGCTAAGCCCTTCGCTCTTTTGCTTTTCAGCAACCTCTTAACTACTACGACTTAGTCTGCCCCCATTATTTCATCTCCTCCCTGAAGATGCTTGCTCCTTTTACTTTTCAATTTTGCAAGGCAATAATGAGTTCTCTTGTTCCATAAAACAGCCCGTAATAAAGTCCTGCCACCTTAACCCCGGATGCCGCGCAGACAGTTTTCAACTTGTTGTTTTGTCGGGTTCAGGGTACCTCTGCACTCTTCATAGACGCAACCGTAGCCGCCTATTTTTGACATCGTAATTTTGCTTTACGAGGCTTCATCGAATGGTTCAATTTTCATTCAGCTCTTTATTACTCATCTGCAGAATTCTTTCACTCCGCTTTTCCTTATCGCTCATCACATCAGCTTTTCAACTTTTGCAACATAAGGTGATTTGAAAACAACTCCTGATAGTCGTCTCCGGAAGGTCTGTCATTATTTCTGATTCACCTACAGTCAGCCATTCTGTTCGCTCGAACTCCGCACTTGTAAACTAAATCTTTTCTTTTAATGTCTTCCATCTGTTATACAGCATTCATCCGCCGACTGCGGATGGGTCAAGACACACACGGACTACGCATAAAAGTAGTAGCGCAACCTTGATTAAATGTACTGAACTTAATGCTAACCCACCAAGCTGGACAAAACATTTTTTAATAAATTTCTGTGTTTAAAAAATTTTTGTGCAGCGCTGCTGCTATGAAACACTTAAAATTGGAGAACCGAAGCGCTATTACTTTTTATGCGATGTTGGCAGTAGTTATTCTTTCACTAGTTTACGAAATTCTACTTTACCTTCTGTAGTTGTGACTCGAACAAAATAAATTCCGTCTGAAAAAGAAGCCGTCGAAATAGAATGGGTTTGTCCGTTAATAGAAAAGTCTACTATTTTTTTTCCAGCAGAGTCGAATAGACTAATCGAATAAATTCCGTTTTCGAAAAATAAGAAGTCGATTTTATCAGAAAATGGATTCGGAAAGCAACTAAAACTGGTTTCGATTGTTTTCAATTCTTCAATTCCGATTTGACATATTTCACAAACGTCATTAAATATTTTATTACCATAAACGAAAATTTGATCCTTCTTGTGGCACAAAAGATAAGCGGATATTATTCCTCCATTAGCATATCCTTGGTATCCGAAACCACAGTTCGGTCCAGTTCCTTCTATGAATTCAATTTTTTCTGATAAACCGCACATGTCAATTCCGATGCCTAAACCGTAGGTCAGTCGAACGTGCTTTTTACCTGCAAGCGAAAAAACACTATCTACAACGAAAGGATATTGTGTAGAAACGCCTTGATATATCCAAAAGGTATCATTCAATGCCAAGGATAAATCCATTACTAAATATTCAGTAGCATACCATTC
>JBMQEM010000009.1:0-10703 GCA_049363815.1 Bacteroidota bacterium | reverse complement strand
AATTTCGTTAAATTTTATACTTTTGCCAACACTTTACCGTGAACGTTTATAATTCAATTGATAATTTCCCTGGCACTGCCAATGCAGTGGTGACAATTGGCACTTTTGATGGTGTACATATTGGTCATCAGCAGATCATACGCAATTTAAGGAAGCTGGCTGCCGAAACTCACGGTGAGACGGTTCTGTTGACATTTTTTCCGCATCCAAGAATGGTTCTCCAGCCGGATGACAATGATTTGAAGCTCATTACCACAATGGTGGAACGTGAAGAGTTATTGCGTTCATTTGGAATTGACCATCTGATAATTCAGCCTTTCAATAAGGAATTTTCCCGGATCAGTGCCACTGAATTTGTCAGGGATCAGCTCATGCAGAAAATTGGTATGAAGACATTGGTCATTGGCTACGATCATCATTTCGGAAGAAACAGAGAAGGTTCATACAAGGACCTTGAGGAAATGTCTCCGGTTTATGGATTTCGTCTCGAAGAAATCAATGAACAAGTGATAAATCACGTTGCAGTAAGTTCAACGAAAGTGAGAAAAGCGCTTCTGGAAGGCGATATTGTATCGGCTAATCAACTTTTAGGTCATCGATTTTCATTCAGGGGAAAAGTTGTGGAAGGGGATAAGATCGGCCGTACAATTGGATTTCCAACGGCAAATATTGAGATCCCGGAGCCATATAAACTAATTCCTGCAATTGGAATTTATGCTGTTAGAATTCAAGTCGGCAACGTAGTAAGAAACGGAATGCTATACATTGGGCATAGACCTGTGATCGATGGCAAAATTTTACGCATTGAAGTCAACATTTTTGATTTCGATGAAGATATTTACGGGCAGGAGATACAGGTCATTTTTGTATCCAGGATTCGCGGAGATATGTCTTTTAAAGATCTACAGGGACTGAAAGAAAAGCTAAATGAAGACAAAACTGTTGCAACAAAAATCCTTTCCTAACGTTTCCTTTAAAAAGCCCTGACTTGAAACTTGGATCACTCATACTTTTATTATTTCTTTCTGTCTTTTGCAAAGGCCAGGAAACAGAATTGATCCTGAATGATTCGTCCTATATTTATCGGTCAGTTGAAGAAATCAAAGCTCATCCTGAAAGAGTATTCAGGTTAAATCTGAGTAAACAAAAGTTAGACACATTTCCACCGGAAATTTTTGAATGTACAAACCTTATCGAACTCGACTTAAGTAAAAATAAGATTGAGGAAATTCCACCGCAGATCGGTCGATTGATCAATCTGGAAAAACTGTCAATGGCCAATAACGGACTTGTGCATCTTCCAAAAGAAATTGGAAAACTCACGCAGTTAAAATATCTGGGATTGAACAGAAATATTTTAGAAGATCTTCCTGCAGAAATTGGAGATCTTGAAAGTCTTGAAGTTTTTGAAATGTGGGACAACGAACTCAAAGATCTTCCTGACGAAATGGGTAAATTAACAAATCTGAAGATCCTCGAAATCCGCGGTATCCTTTTCACAGAAGAACAACAAGCCCGGATCGATAACATGATTGTCAAGACAGCGAAGATTTTGATGTCGCCGGCGTGTAATTGTAAATAACGAATAACGAATAGTGATAGGTGAAACTTATTGGTAGGTACTTACTTTTTTCTTTTTTCTTTTTTTTTCTTTTAAGTTTTCATTATCACTTAGCTATAATATTAATTAAAAACGAACAACAACCCCCGCCATCCAATTCGCTCCTGCTTGAGGATAGTAGTAATTATATTCCGTGCGTTGGTTCGAACTGTAATCGCTAAAAGTATATCCATTCGAACTGTATTTCTCTCCGAAAATATTG
The DNA here is from genome assembly GCA_049363815.1 of Bacteroidota bacterium. Taxonomy (GTDB): domain Bacteria; phylum Bacteroidota; class Bacteroidia; order AKYH767-A; family 2013-40CM-41-45; genus JADKIH01. The sequence continues at coordinate 8,880 of JBMQEM010000009.1, read as the reverse complement.
TTGAGCATGAACTTGAATTCGATTCCTTTTAATCCTTTGATTGAAGGAGAAAAACTTCCGCTTAAATTGGAGAGAAAGTATGATTCAAGAATGCTATTTTCATTTGATGTATTGTCCAGGAATTGTTGACCAACATATTTTATATTGGTACTCAGACGGAGAGTTTTGAACGGACTATAAGTAAGCTCAGCGCTTGATATTACTGATGGTGAAAAACTGATTGTTGTATTGTTGTATGAATTCATCCTTAGTCCATCGATGTCGTAATCATAAGTGAATTCATTATAGACTTTGATTTTATTTTCACTTAAAGTAAGGTTTGAATTCAACGCCAGTTTTTTTGAAATTGAATAGCCGAATTCAATTTCAACTCCTGCACGATAGCTGTCTTTTACATTTTCACGAATGTATTCGCCCACATCATTTATATTGCCTGTTAGGATGAGTTGATTCTGATAGTCCATATAATACCCGTTAAGAGTTGCAGTTAATTTTGTGCCCGTAAATTTGTAACCTGCTTCATAGTCGATCATACTTTCTGCATCAGGCCTTGTGGATGGAGTAGAGTTAAGATAGTCGTCGCGTACCGGTTCTTTATTTCCTATTCCGGCAAATAAATAAATTTGATTTTTAGAATTAAGCTTGTATGATATTCCGGCTTTCGGATTAAAGAAATTGAGATCAGTATTATTCGAAGCGTCAGGTACTAATTTGCTGAAATTGTAATTTACAATTCGTTCCTGCAGATCTCCGGTAAAAGTTAATTTATCATTTAAAGCATAAGTTGCCTTGAGAAAAATATTTACATCGTTTTTAGTAGTGTTGTCTTCATAGTAAGTAAACGGAAATGTTGATGCAGGAAATATTCCTGCTGAAATTATTTCGTTGAAATGATTGCCTTCGTAATTATAAATTCCACCACCAAGTTTCAATTCAAGTGCTTTCTGTTCGTAGTCAAATGACCACGTTGCACCATAATAATCAGTAGACAGCCATTTTCTTCTGACAATGTCTGTTTGATTGATCGTTGAGTCACCGATCAATATACTGCCAAGTCCATAACTACTGAAATCGGCACCTGGTTTGAACTCTTCATAATAGCCTTCGCCTTTAGTATAATGTAACCCCAGATTCGCTGTGAGTTTTTTACTAAGCGTTCGTGAATAGAAAAGCTGATAGTAATCCTGCTGATAATTGTCGGTTTGATTTTCATAATAGCGAAGGTTTCCAAAGCCATCTGTATATTCTCCTGCAGGATTATAAGTGCGGTCTTTAGCCACTTGTTCTTCTGATATTCCATACCAAGCCTGATATGTTTTTTCTTTTCCTGAAATGATCACTGCCCGGATAAATTCTTTTTCATTATAGTATCCGCCACTCAGACTGAATGATCTTAAATCAGATGTTGCTCTGTCGATATATCCGTCTGAATTTATCATCGACATTCTTCCGTCAATTGTAAAATGTTTGTTCAGTACACCTGTCCCAAATGAGATTGTATTTTTATTTGTATTAAAAGAACCATATGACGAACTTATTGCTCCATATGGATTCTGGGAAATTTTCGTTGTCTGTAAATTAATACTTGCCCCAAAAGCTCCTGCTCCATTGGTAGAACTTCCTAGTCCACGCTGAAACTGAATATTGTCAGTCGAAGAAGCGATGTCAGGCAAATCGACCCAATAAACCTGATGTGATTCCGCTTCATTAACAGGAATGCCATTGATTGTAACATTCACTCTCGTCGGATCATTGCCGCGTACACGAATACCTGTATAACCAACTCCGTTACCTGCATCAGAAGTAACCACTACAGAAGGCAGATTGCTGAGAAGAACAGGAAGATCCTGACCCATGTTCTTTTGTTCCAGTTCTTCCTTACTTATATTGTTAAACGCAGCACCGGTTCTCTGATCTACACGTGTTGCATTGATTGTTATTTCGTCGGCTAAATAGACTTTCAGTTCAAGTGAAACTTTGTTTGTAGAGGACGTGGAAATTGAAACAGTCTGTTGATCATAGGCTATATGAGTAATTAAAACTTCATAGCTACCTTCCGGCATTTTGCTGAATAAAAATTTTCCCTGTTCATCAGTTGTTGTTCCGGCAAAAGAATTTGTCAATCGTATCACCGCACCTGAAACAGGTGTCTGGTCTTTTGAGTCTACGATCGTACCACTCAAATTATTTTGTGCAAAAATGAAAGTGGATGAAAAACACAGTGAAAGAGTTATCACTCTGATTCTGACAAGTAGTCCTGAAATAAAATGCATTGTATAGATCTGTTAGGCAACAAGCGTTCAGGATGGGTGCATGAACGTAAACAAAGTGTTTTACCTTTTCCCTTCGCAGGCATTATCCTGTGCAGGTTTTGTGGGTATAATCTCAGCCCTTTTAAAAGAGCACCCCATAGATTCGGGACAAATGTAGAGATTTTGTTCTTTAATTGACAGAACCCCCAAAATAAAAATTTGCTTGAAAATGGATGCTATTAGTTAATATAATTCTAATAAGCTTCCGGAAGCATGAAGAAAAAGTTCAGATTTATTATTATTTTTACTTTGAAATTGATATTCCGGTTTCTTTATGAAAAATCATTCTTTGCTCTTGTTGATTCTTGTTATTTTTTCAAACGCTGATATTTTAGCGCAAACAATAGTTATCGATTCAGTAGTTGTTAAAAGTTGCCATTACCAACCTGTAGATGAACCGGAATATAACGCAACTACAATTGATTCATTCAGTGTGGATCGATCATTTGTAAGCAGCACACAATTAGATTCTTTAAATTCCATACTGTCAATTGACAATTACAATTATTCTCCATCCGGAAAAATGTTGTTACATACCCGACAGGATTTTTCACCAGGTGTTAGTGTTGATTCAGCCATCCACTCCTATGTTTACAATGGTAACGACAGTTTATTAAATTATACATTGATGATGTATAATAACAGTGTATTAATAGGAAGCTCGCGGATTATTTGTCAGTATGATAGTATTAATCATACAAAACTGGAAACCAGAGAGGCTAGCAATAGCTCAGGGGTTTGGGTTCCTCTTTCTCAGATTTTATATTCTTTCGATCCTGCAAATAAATTGATTCGTCAGGAAAATAGTAATGCGGTCGGAGGGATTTTAACTTTAAGCAATTCTAAATGGTTTGAATATCTTCCGAACGATTCACTTGATTTATATTACTTCCGTAATTATTCAAATTTACCACAAAACGATTCGGTAATGTATGATTATTCATACGATACAATGGGGTATTTGATTTCAATTGAAAAGTTTATTTGGGATTCTGCAAATGCCACGTTCGGAATTCCTCTTGAACATTGGGTATTTTATTATGATTCCACACATACATTGATCGGAAATAGTTCAGCCTGGTATCTTGGAATTCCAGGTGCACAATGGGAACGAATTGATAGTACATACTACGTATATGATAGCCAAAGTCGCCTGATCTATGAGCAAGAAGGTATTATGCCACATGGTGGCCACTGGACGGAATACATTTATTATCCGGGAACAAATGATATTGACTCAATTAACTATTGTCGTTGGGCTACACAGTCCGGTAATTGTTTGTTTTGTAAGTATGAGTACTATTCTCTGATCCTTGACATAAAGAATTATCAGAAAGAACAGTTCTCGATTTTTCCAAATCCTGCAAACAACGAGTTCGTAATAAATTTGCCGGAGGATTTGTCTGAAAATGTGAGAATAGTCATAACAGATCCTCAGTCAAAAATTGTTTTTCAGAATGTATTTACTCATAAAAGTAATTCTGTATCAATTACAGATTTGGATCTCAGAAGTGGAATTTACTTCATTACCGTTGCAGGGAATCACTTTAACAGGACTCAAAAATTATTGGTCGTTAAATAAGTTTGTAAAATCTTAGGTTGATTAATATTTTACAATCCCTTTATTTTTTATTTGTTGATTAAATTTCATTTCATACTTTGGGTCAAATTATCCGTGCGTTATGGCAAAAAAGATCTTTATTATACTTCTGTTTTCATTACTCTCAAATAGCACTTTCGCCCAGAAATATTACATGGGCATCGGTGGCCGTGCAGGAAAATTCTACACAGGAGCATCATTCAAATATTTTTTTAATTCTACGAATTCAACCGGTATGCAGCTTGAGGCAGCTTATGCTAATATAACTGTTGGCGGATACAATCTGAAAGGCTTCATTATAAAACAGATTCCTTTCAAAGTTCCCATCATTCAACTTCCTCTCGATTTTGTTTATGGTGCAGGAGTTCATGCAGGTTATTTTCCTTTTGAAGCTCAGGGTTATTATAAAAAGGTTGACGGCAATGCTATTTATTATACAAAAGATGTAGTAACAGTAGGTGTAGATGCAACGATCCAGATCGAATACAAAATTCCGAGGGTGCCTTTTACTTTAACTATTGATGTCGTACCGTTTTACGAATTTGTAAATCGTGGACCGGAAATTGTTGATTTCGGAGTTTCTATCCGGTATGTTTTTAAATAAAAATGTAGCTGAATTTATTTTTTAAGAAATTCTTCTACTGCATTTAATGCATTTTCAAAACGATCTTCGCCTTTTCCTTTAATGACCGCATAATTCAATTTTCTCTCGTCCAGTTCTTTTTTATACCATTCGTAAAAGTAAATTCTCCGGTCACCATTTTCTCTTACGTTATCAGCAACAAATTCAATGTCGGGATACGTTAGCAGATACAGATCAAATGGATTGTTTTTTATTTCATCTAATATCCATTGCGGACAAGAGCCATATTTATGAATCAGCCAGACCATGCCATTGATCGCTTCATTGTCTGCAAAAAGAATTTTGTTGCTCTTGCTTTCTGCAAGTTTATTTTCTTCAATCTGCATCTTTATACAATGTAAAACATCATCCATGGTATAGGGCTGAAGAAGATTTGAAATAAACTCCCGTGCATATTCAGGAACCCAAAGCGTATTGTAGTGCGAAGCAAGTTGTGCGCACAGAGTACTCTTGGCAGTTGATTCCGGACCTATGAATGCAATTCTTTTCATGCCACGGAATTCGTTTTGCTGAGATCTTTTTTCCATTCATAATAACCTTTAATGGCAAGGATCAGAAAAATAAAATATAATATAGAAGTCAAAGGGAGACCCTTATAATAGTACAATGGAATATAAACAGAATTGACAATTATCCAGATCACCCAGTTAGTAATAATTTTTTTTGCAACCATCCATTGTGCGACCAAACTAAGAATTGTCAAGGCGGAATCGAGCCAAGGCAGGGAAGCATCTGTAAACTTCTGAAGGAAGAATGACAGGGAAATAAATGCAAGAAAACTGATTAATATCATGTTTGTTGAAAAAGAAACAAAAGTCATTGCAGGTATAGTGAAACTTTTTCTACTTTTCTTCCAATGTATCCAGCCATATATTAAAAGGAAGAGGTAGATACATTGTAAAAGAGAATCTGCGTATAATCTTATCCCTTCTGAAGAGAACATTATTGCATAAAGAGCGACATTAATAATGCCGACCGGAAAGCAAAGTATGTTTTGTCGTACTGTTAACCATACACCTGTCACGCCGGTGATGAATCCCAGTACTTCAATTAATGATGATTGTTGACCAAGAATTGTGAATTCAAACATAAATGTTTCTGTTCACTTCCCTGAGTTATGGGAAATTGTGCGACAAAAGTAACGAAGTATTAGGAGAAAAAAGTAAAAAAGATTAAGGTCTTATCAGCCAAAAACCCCACTAACGATAAAATATAAATTATGCTTTCAAAATTTATTGAATCATTGCATGTCAGATTTTCGACGGCAAATTTCCGTGAGATAGTTAAACCATTTATTGTAAAATCGAAAGTCGACAAAAGTAATACGATTGTTATGGTCAATCGTGGTCACTTACGAATGAATGATGAATCAGAATTTGCACCGGAAGGTTCGTTCTATTTTATTCCTGCCGGAAGAAAAATGTCGGTCAGTCACGGATTAAATCCTGAAGTTGAATTCAATAGTTATACTCAGATCCTTGAAATCGAAGGTCAGGAATACCTGAAAGCGGTTACTTCCAAAGATCAGCTGGAAAATGTGAAGGAATTACTCACATTTGTGAGATTCGATGTTGAACTATTCGACATCATTCCGTTTTTCAGATCACTTGATCTTCCCATATTTCATATTGAGCCGAATGAAGAGTTGAGTTTTTTGCTTAAGCGAATCGCAATTGAACAAGAATCGAAACGCCTTGGTTATAATAATATCATCACAAATTATATGGGTGAATTGCTCATTTATATTTGCAGGTATATAGAAGCTCAACCTGATCTTCAGCAATATTTAACTAAGCTGGAATTTCTTGCCGATAAAAGACTTGTTGATATCGTAAAGTATGTCGGTGAGAATCTTGACAAAGACCTTTCAAACAAAACGATTGCAAGCATTGCATTCATTTCAGAAGATTATGTTGGACAGTTTTTCAAATCACTGACAAAAAAGAATCTCCAGGATTATATTGAAAATCAAAGATTGGAAATGGCTATGCGTTTATTGAAAACAATTCCTGACAATATTCAGGAGATAGCACACAAGGTAGGATTTAAAGATCCGGCTTATTTCTCGCGGAGGTTTAAATTGAGATATGGTATAAATGCAAACTCCGTCCGCAGGTAGAAATTAATTATCCTGTAAAGCATGAATGGTAACTGCAATTTCTGAAATGATCATCGGATCTTTTTCAATTGCATTTCCAATCACAATAATATCGGCTCCTGCATTACATAATTCAGCAGCTTTTTCCGCTGTACGGATCCCGCCACCGGCAATAAGAGGAATGTCGATATTCTTTTTAACATCCTTGATCATTGTTGGTGCTATAGGGAATCGGGCCCCACTCCCTGCATCCATATAGATCAATTTCATTCCAAGCATTTCACCGGCAATTGCTGTGCATGCAGCAATATCATTTTTGTCGTGCGGTATTGGAAATGTATTGCTCATATAGCTAACAGAAGTAGGCGAGCCACTATCGATCAGCATGTATCCTGTTGAGATGGCTTCCAGATTATTCTGACGGATCAACGGAGCAGACAAAACATGTTTGCCGATTAGCAGGTCGGGATTTCTGCCACTGATAAGGGAAAGAAAGAGAATAGCGTCAGCAGCAGGTGAGATCTGCATTGTATTTCCGGGAAATAGCACAACGGGAATAGATGCACTTCGTTTTAAAACTTCAATGCACGATTCAAAAGATTCAGTCATTAGAATGCTGCTGCCAACAAAGAAAAAATCTACTTCAGCATCAGTGGCAATACCGGCAATTTTAATGCAATCAGCAGGCGATGATTTATCAGGATCGACCAGCACTGCAAGCATTTTTTTTCCTGCTTTTCTTTTTTCAAGTATTGAATTATAAATGTTCATCTTTCGAAGATAATTATTTTGTTACTCTGATAAACCGGTTTTTGGCCAAAGGCAATTAATCACTTGCCCACGTTATCATCATAGGTGCGAAAGTTTCATAATGGACGTGATATCTTTTTTCATGTCCTGACTTTAATATAGAAGCGTATAGATTTCCGGAATGAGCTTCAGTAAATTCTTCAACATTCAGATGTTTTTTGAAATCAACATCACCGATTTCGTGAATTTTGTAAAGCACTTCCTTCGCGCCCCAGATGATCTGAAGTTTTTCAATTGAAGGATTAAATCCTGTAAACTTTATTTCAGACTCATTAAGAAATTTAGTTGCCAACTTGAAGATCCTTTCATTTATCGTTTCCAGATCGATTCCGCCATGGCTGAATTCGCCGACCATAATGGCTACATAGTTTTTTGTATGCGAAATGGAAATGTTCTTTTTTCCTGAAAGATTAGGTTTGCCGTTCTTTGAATAATTGATCAGAAGTTTTTCGGCAGGAAATAATTCCTGAAGCAGAGCTCTGACTGTTAAGAACTCTCTTTTACGGCTATCGCTTTTGAAATTCCGGAGTAAGGCCATTTCATCGGCAGTCAGGACTGCCTTTTGGATCAGGAAATCGGACTCTTCATTACTCTCCCAAACGGCAATAACTGATGATAGGTGTTCTTTTTTATAAACAATTGGCATTCCGGTGTGTTAAGGACTGCAAGATGATACAATTTCTGCTTAAGGACAAATGAACCCTGTTGGTTCTTATGTAGCTATTAATTATCTTTGCCCGCTGAAATTCAACATTTAACATAAATCATATCTAATGGCTAATCAAGCAACATCAGTAGAAAAATTCGTGAAATACAAGGTAAAAGACATCTCATTGGCCGAATGGGGCCGTAAAGAAATCACTCTGGCTGAAGATGAAATGCCGGGTCTAATGTCGCTTCGTAAAGAATTCGGAGCAAAAAAGCCATTAAAAGGCGCTAGAATTGCCGGTTGTCTTCACATGACTATTCAAACTGCCGTTCTAATTGAAACGTTGGTTGAATTAGGAGCTGAAGTTACATGGTCTTCTTGTAATATCTTTTCAACGCAGGATCATGCTGCCGCAGCAATTGCAGCCGCAGGAATTTCTGTTTATGCCTGGAAAGGTATGAATGCTGAAGAATTCGATTGGTGTATTGAGCAAACGTTATTCTTTAGTGAAGGACGTAAGCCACTTAATATGATCCTTGATGATGGTGGTGATTTGACAAACATGGTGTTTGACAAATATCCTGAACTTATCAAAGACATTAAAGGTCTTTCTGAAGAAACAACAACAGGTGTTCACCGTCTGTATGAGCGTATGGCAAATGGTACATTACCAATTCCGGCGATCAACATTAATGACTCAGTTACTAAATCAAAATTCGATAACAAATATGGTTGCCGTGAATCTCTTGTAGATGCTATCCGTCGTGC
>JBMQEM010000008.1:0-37290 GCA_049363815.1 Bacteroidota bacterium | reverse complement strand
CCAATACAAAACTTCGAAAATATATTCTCAAGCAGGTCATCTGTTGTAATAGTTCCGGTAATCAGTCCAAGATGATGCAAAGCCATGCGCAGATCTCCGGCAATGAAATCATTGGTGACTTTATGTTCCAGACCATTGTAAACTCTTTCGAGTGAGTTGGCGGTTTCTCGGAGTTCCTGAATGTGCCTGATGTTGGTAACGATAGCCGTATTATGCAAATTTTTTCCTGAGTTGACGAATGAAAGCAGGAGGGAGACGATACTTTCAATATTGGTTTTCTCTTTTGCAGAAATGAAAGTGATATTCTCAAAATCACCGAACTCCTTTTGAATGGCTGTACTGTTCTCTTTATCTGCCTTATTTCCGATCGGATATAAACGGATCTCCGTTTGAAGGTCCTTTCTGATCGCTTCAAGTTCGATCTTCAGATCACCGGCTCCGGTTTCGTGTAAGTCGAACAGATATAACACCACCGGACTCTGTTTCATCTTTTCAAATGTCCTGGAAACCCCGATGCTTTCAATAGCATCTTTTGTTTCCCTGATCCCTGCGGTATCGATGAACCGGAATTTTATGCCTCCCAGTGTAATTTCTTCTTCGATCGTATCTCTTGTGGTTCCGGCGATCTCACTTACTATGGCTCGTTCCTCATTCAGCAATGCATTCAGCAATGTCGATTTACCAACGTTGGGTTTACCTGCTATCACAACGGGTATCCCGTTACGGATCACATTGCCAAGATCAAATGATTCGATAAGGCGTGCAATGTATTTCTGTAGACGATTGATCGTATTCTTCAGGTCATCACGATTTGCAAACTCAACATCTTCCTCTGCAAAGTCGAGTTCAAGTTCGATCAATGATGCAAAGTGAATCAACTCCTGTCGAAGCATGGTTATCTCTGCTGAAAATCCACCGCGCATTTGTTCAAGTGCCAGCTTATGTGAACCTGAAGAATCGGATGCGATCAGATCTGCTACAGCTTCGGCTTGAGAGAGATCAAGCTTACGATTCAGAAATGCACGCAATGTAAATTCCCCGGGTTCTGCATAGCGTGCACCGTGCAAATGACAAATGCTCAGGATCTGTTGTTGGATGAAAACTGAACCATGACAGGAGATCTCTACTACATTTTCACCGGTATAAGAATGAGGACCTTTGAAAACAGAGATCAGCACTTCATCGATTATCTCTTCTCCTTTTTTTATAACCCCAAAATGCAATGTGTGCGATTCAACTTCGGTCAGACGAACTCCTTTTTTCCTGGCTACGAATATGGCATCCGCAATCTTAATTGCATCCTTCCCCGACAAGCGGATCACAGCAATTGCTCCCACTCCCGGAGGAGTGGCAAGGGCGGTGATGGTTTCGGAATGAGGTAGCATTTTCTTTTTTTAATGATTAAAGTTACTCCGTACTTGATTCAAATATTCGTCTTTGATTAATTGAAAAGTTATCTGTTTGATTTGCCTAAATTACTATTAAATCTTTGATTTCTAAAAATGTTGTAAAGTCCTATTATGCAATAAGATAAAGGAGCTTATGGGAAGTTCTTTTAAATAGGTATTTCGTAATTTGATAGTTTATGAAATTGGAAAAATAGCAGGAGAACATTTATCAATCATCCAACTTTTCACATTAAACAATTTTTAGCAATGATATTTATTCAAATCCCCACTCTTCTTTCCAATAAAAACTCTATTTTCGCCCCTCTACTAAAAAAATACATAAAATGAGTGTACTGGTTAACAAAAACAGCAAAATTATAGTTCAGGGATTTACGGGCAGTGAAGGAACATTTCACGCTACCCAAATGATAGAGTATGGAACTCAGGTAGTTGGAGGGGTTACTCCCGGTAAAGGTGGCACAAAACACCTTGATCGTCCTGTTTTTAATACCGTTGCTGATGCAGTTAAAAGTACAGGCGCTAATGTTTCTATCGTTTTTGTTCCGCCGGCATTCGCAGCGGATGCAATCATGGAAGCAGCAGAAGCCGGGATCGAATTGATCATTACAATCACTGAGGGAATTCCTGTGAAGGATATGATCATGGTGAAAGAATACCTTGCCGGTAAAAAAGCACGTCTGATCGGACCAAATTGTCCAGGAGTAATAACTGCTGACGAATGCAAAGTGGGTATCATGCCCGGATTTGTCTTCAAGAAAGGTCGCATTGGCATTGTCTCTAAATCAGGTACACTGACATACGAAGCAGCGGATCAGGTGGTAAAAGCCGGTCTGGGTATTTCTACTGCTATTGGAATCGGAGGTGATCCGATTATCGGAACCACTACTAAAGAAGCTGTTGAACTTTTTATGAATGATAAAGATACAGACGGAATAATAATGATCGGTGAGATCGGCGGTAGTCTTGAAGCTGAAGCAGCACGCTGGATCAAAGCAAATGGTACTAAACCTGTTGTTGGATTCATTGCCGGACAAACAGCTCCTGCGGGTCGTCGGATGGGTCATGCCGGTGCAATCGTCGGTGGCGCTGATGATACTGCTGCTGCTAAAATGAAGATCATGCGCGAATGCGGAATCACTGTGGTAGATTCTCCTGCTGTCATCGGATTAACAATGGCGGAAGTGCTCAGTGCTGTTACATCAAAGTAACTTGTAATTCGGTAACCGAAATTTTTAAAAAGGGTTAAAGATAGTGCGATAATTCGTTAGATACGGTTAATCGTCATTATCTACACATTCGTTGGTTATCTTATTTACTACTTCTTCATCATACTTTTCTTGTCCTGAGTGCCTATTTGCAATTTCTTGCATCCGGAATTTTCTTATGCTTTTTTCTCTTACTTAAAGTGGATGTTCATGTCATCAATGAACATTAATTTTTCAGTTGGATTGAAGACATATATTTTTACAACACTTGCTGAATTGAAATCTACAGGTAATGTGAAATCTAGTTTGACCAATTCCCATTTATTTGTAGATTTTGCAATTTCATTAATTATGAAACCGTTCCACTGATATTTAATTCTACTTCCTGAAATCTCAACGACTATTTTAGCATCCATGTTTAATTCACGTTGAAACTTTTGGAAACTTAATGAAAGGCTTTTCAATGAATCAGGTAAATTCTTAACATAGGAATTAAAAGAAATACTAAAATCATTTTTTTGCCCGGTCTTAGATGACATTTTACCTGAATAAGCAATTTCATCTGTCAAGGTTTGCATCTGCCCCCATTCAATTTTCCCTTCACAATCATTATAAAAAGAATAAATTTTCTTACTTTCAGAAACAAATTCCTTATAATCGTTAGGGTAGAAGCGCTTCAAGGCATTGGCGACATTTTTTGCTATAAGCCTTCTCCCGGATTCAGAATAGTGTTCAGTAGTCCAGTTCTGATCAATGAATTCATCATTGTTGATCAATGAAAGATTGTCGACCACAGTCACATTTGCATTTGAGTAACGGCTTACCAACAGATCTCTGTTTTGTTTAATAAAATACACTAGTTCATTTCCAACAAGGGATTCTGCTTTGTCAACATTCTCTGCCATCAAATTGAAAACCAGATTCCAGTTGCGTTTTTTTGCAAGTGAAACAATGTTATCAAAATCTTTAATGCGAGGGTTTTTAGTTGTATCGATCTGAAAAGCGTACGTTTTAATATAGTGACAAGCTAATATTGTTGCTTCTTCATTTCTGGAACCATCCTCATTAATGACTCCTTTCGAGGCCATCGCAAAATCCCAGTCTGTAACGTTATCATAAGGGAAAGGATGTTCAAATTTAAGTTTGCTTTTTGACCATGATTCTTTAACCTGAATTTCTCTTTCTTTATCCGATTTAATATCATAACCTTTGAATGAAAGCATAAGCCTGTTGAAAAGAGGAGGGTAGTCTTTAATCAGCACCAGACTTTTGAGCAATGCCGTTTCAAGATTTGAATGGATCCAGCTTGCATCAAATGATCTCAGGTTAAGAGTAACAATTACGGTTTTGATATTTGAGTTTTCCGGAATAGCATTCAGGTAGGTATAATAAATTCCTGCATGACTGGCTTCTTTGTTAATGTTCCCGAAATTTCGTGATGGATAATAATCAGAGATCATGTCGCTGATCGGACGTTTATCGATATCATCCTCTTTGAAGGTTGTATTGGATGATTCGCCGAGATAAATTATTTCATTTTTTTCATCAATAACTTTCCGGATATTATTGATGATCGGTGAATGTTTTTGAAGATCCTTTTCGTAAAACAATTTTTTGTAAATGAAATTAAAGCAGAATAGGATCCCTGCCAGAAGTAAAAACTTATAAATAAGTGTCTGATATTTTCCCATGGCTAGAATTGAAAATAGATAAAAGGAAAATTATTGACACTTGAGAATACGATAATCAGAAATAACAAAAGCGAATATAATGACCACCGGGCAACTGCAGGTTTGGTAGAGGTCCAGCTATCGAAGCGGGTATTAAAGAGGAAGGTGTCTAAAATTATGAATAATGAAAGGAAAAGCCACGTTTTTGGCTCAACGTGAAAATCATCCTTGACATGAAAGTTTTTGACCAGTGCTTTCAGAATAAGTTTTACCTGATGCATATCTGATGCACGGAAAAGTATCCATATAAAACTTACAATTGTAAATGTTTTTAAAACGTTGAAGGCGTCCACAACTCTTGCTATTACTTCGTTAGCAGAGCGCTTCAATTTAAGTAATCGTATGATCATTGTTTCAACTATGTATGAAAGCCCATGTGCAATTCCCCAGATCACAAAGGTCCAGTTTGCTCCATGCCACAATCCACTTAAGACAAAAATGATCATAATGTTGATCATCCATTTGTGAAGTTTAACTCTGTTGCCACCTAAAGAAAAATATACGTAATCACGGAACCAAGTTGAAAGTGAAATGTGCCAGCGTTGCCAGAATTCACCAATGCTCTTAGACAAATAAGGATTTTTAAAATTATCCATCAGGTTATAACCCATCACTTTTGCGCATCCAACAGCAATGGTTGAATAACCAAAGAAATCACAGTAGATCTGAAATGAATAAAAGAAAAGTCCTTTCAGTACACTAATAGAATTGTATGCCATTGGATTGCCATAGATCTGGTCAGCATAGGAGGCAATATTATCAGCGATCACCATTTTAGTGAATAATCCGAATAGGATAAGTCGCATTCCGGCAGAGAAGTTGGAATATTCAAACTGCTTTTCCTGCCGTAACTGAACGAGTAAATTCTGTGGTCGTTCGATCGGGCCTGTCACTAATTGCGGATAAAACATTACGTAAAGCGAATAGATTCCAAAGTGTTTTTCGGCCTTCTGGTTTCCTTTATACACTTCGATCACATAGCTTAAGCTCTGAAAAGTATGGAATGAAAGACCTATTGGAAGAATGAATTTTATAATATGTTCTGGATAATGAAAACCAAAACGGTGACTCAGTGCGAGCATATTCTGGTTGAAGAAATCAAAATACTTGAAAATAAAAAGAACAAGACAAGTTGATATTATACTGAGAACGAGATAGATTTTCTTTTTCCGGTCATTTGACTTTTCTATCCATATTCCGGCCACATAATCGATGATAATAGTTGCGAAAAGAATGAGAATGTATTGTGGAATAAAATACATGTAGAAAATGCAACTTGAAATAAGCAAATGAAACCACCGGAACTTGTGTGGTAATACGTAAAACAACAGCGTTACGATCGGGAAGAAAAGTAAAAATTCGTACGAATTAAATAACATATAACCGGCCTTTCTGCTGTTTTTTCGCTTTATTTCAGAGCGACGAATGTACTGTAATTTTACATGAAGTTCAAAACGTAAATGGCAGGAATGATCCGCCAATGATGTTTAATTGTACAAAAGTTAAGGTGAACCTGAAAGGACTACAAAGAAGTTGCAGTTACTGCTATAGCAGGGTAGCGGTTGATTCACTTTCAATACTTTCCATTAGGATATATGTAGGGCAAGATATTGCAATTTTTCAGGAACAATTTTTCATTAATAAGGGATTTAAGTGATATTAATACACCTAAATCCCTTAATTTTTACCCGTAATTTTACGGATGTCAATAATCTTTTATTTAAAGTCTCCCACCTGAACAATAGTAATATCAGAAGGTACGATCCATTTTTTCATGGCATCATTAACTCGTGCAGTGTTCAATTGTGAAACAGTTTTGTCAAATGTCTCATCAAAAGTCATTGTACGGTTCAGGAAGAGGTAATCGGATAATCTGTTCACGAGATATCCGTCATCGGAGCGATTTTTTTCGCGGCTTTGAATGAATCCTGAAACAGCATCTTTCAATTCACTGTCAGTGAAACCGTCTTTTATCATTCTTGCAAGCTCTTCCTGATAAGCAGAAATTAATTTTGCTGAATTTTCAGGATTATAAATTGCGTAAGAACCAAATTCACCACTCTGATCTAGTGCAGATGCCCGCAACCATGAACCAACACCATAGCTTAGTCCATCTTTCTGACGGATTCGTGTAGCCAGTCTTGAATTTAAAAATCCACCACCCAGCATATAGTTTCCTAATACCAACGCAGGATATTCTCCATTATCATCTTTCAAAGTCAGATTCAATCGTGCTGACATGGTTGCATTTTTCTTGTCAGGCGTAATGACCTTATCATTCTGTGGAACAGCCTTTGCATAATTATCGGCAGCACGCGTATATTTCTCAGTCGATACCCAGTTTTCAAGAATACTGTTCAATGAAGAAATTACTTTCGACTCATCGAATTCTCCAACTGCAGCAACTGTAGCATTTGAGCTATTGTAGAAGTCTGAATAGAATTTTTTCAGATCGTCAATGGTCATTTTCTTTACAGCAGCTGTCATTTCATCAAAAGTGGAATTATATCTGAAATCAGACTTCGGATAAACCCTGGTCAATTGTTCGATCCGGAGAAAGGCAATTGCCTGCGGATCGCTTTTTTGCTGGTCAATGCCTGCAAGGATCTCTTCACGCATTTTTTCAAATTCCGCTTTTGGGAATGATGGTTCACGTAAAATCTGTTTGACAATTGCCAAAACAGGAACCAGATTGTCTCTGGTAGTACTGATATCAATATTGACAACCTGGCCGTTGCTTGAAATACCAACTTCGGCTTTCATTGTTGCAAGGGTATCATTGATCTGTTCTTCAGACAGTGATTTTGTTCCCTTCATCATCATGCTTGCAGT
Source organism: Bacteroidota bacterium (assembly GCA_049363815.1). Classification (GTDB taxonomy): domain Bacteria; phylum Bacteroidota; class Bacteroidia; order AKYH767-A; family 2013-40CM-41-45; genus JADKIH01. Next base: position 30,114 of record JBMQEM010000008.1, on the reverse strand, counting down.
TGGATCAATAAAATCACCTTTATTCTCCAGACCTTTTTCACTTCCGATACGGAGAGAAATTTTCATCTTCACAAGATTACCTCGCGTTGTCTTATTCAGTAATGCATATTTAGCACCACCCGCGATCTCACCCCGTTTTGTTCTTTTTTCTATGTTCGCCGGTGTAGCATCGAAGGCTTCCGCAGCAGCTTCAATTGCTTTTCCTTTGTAATTTTTATAAGTCTCTTTCAGATCCGGTGAAGGTGGAACAATCGTCCGGGACGGATCTTTTTCAGGAAGGAATAAACCTGTTGTCCGGTTAGATGGTTTCAGATATTCAATGGCAGCACGGTTTACATCTTCAAGTTTTATGTTTTCAATTCCATCCCGATATAAGAAGATCAGCCGCCAGTCACCTGAAGCAATAAATTCACTTATAAAAGTTCCTACAACATCACTTTTGCTGAATGTAAGTTCAAAATCTCTGAGTATGGAAGTTCTTGCTCGTTCAAGTTCTTCCTGTGTAATTGGATTGCTCTTCAGATTGTCGAGCAGGTTTAGCATTGTCTTCTGAACGGAATCAACAGATTTTTCTTTTAGGATCTCAGTATCAAAATAAATATAGCCGGGATCTTTTAATGGAAAAACCTGTGCATAGACTGTAGTTGCCAATTTGGTTTCAACAAGTGCCTTGTACAACCGACCTGAAGGTTCATTGGTAAGAACATGTCCCAGAATTTCCATAGCGATAAAGTCAGGATGCGATGCAGAAGGGATATGATATCCGGCAGATGCTGCCTGTATATCACCGACACGGCGCAGGATGACCTGGCGTTCTCCGTCCTGAGGTGGTTCAACAGTATAAGGCTCCTGAAGTTTTCTTTCCGGACGTGGAATATTTCCGAAGTATTTTGTGATCAATCCAAGTGTCTTTGCTTCATCGATCTTCCCGCTCACCATTAGCACAGCATTATCGGGCTGATAAAACTTTCTGTAAAATGCCTGCAGGTTTTCTATTGGAACTTTTTCAATATCTTCTTTTGAACCTATAGTTGATTTCCCATAGTTGTGCCATATATATGCTGTTGACATTACTCTTTCCTGAAGAATAGAAGTCGGATAATTTTCACCTCTTTCAAATTCATTACGAACTACAGAAAATTCTGATTCCAGATCTTTCTTTGCTACAAATGAATTTACCATTCTATCAGCCTCTAATGATAAAGCCCAGTTCAGATTTTCTTCTGTCGCAGAAAATGTCTCATAATAATTTGTCCGGTCGTACCAGGTGGTTCCATTCGGAGATGCTCCATGAGAAGAAAGTTCCTGTGGGATATTCGGATGATTGGTTGAACCTTTGAATAGCATATGTTCAAGCAAATGTGCCATTCCAGTTTCTCCGTAACCTTCCATTCTTGAACCTACCAGATAAGTAATATTTACAGTAGCAGTCGACTTTGTCTGATCAGGAAATAACAGGATCCGAAGTCCATTAGGTAATTCGTATTCTGTGATTCCTTCAACCGAAGCGTTCTTTTTCGGCTGGATCTGTTGTCCGTTTGTATTCAATAACAGACAAATCAGTAGTAAGGGTAACAGGAGATTTTTCATTATGGTATGATTATAAATTTGGTTCTGAGTCGCTAAATGTAGGAAAAAGGAGTTTACCGTAATTGAATACATAATTTTCAGGCTTCTAATCATCTGTCTGATTGACTGAGCGTTATAAAATTTGTAAATTATTCATCAAATCTTTCTATTTTGCGTCCAACAAAATCATCGAACTGTGGAAAAACTTTTATCTGGAAAAACAGCTCTCATCACTGGAGCATCAAAAGGAATTGGCCGGGGTATAGCGATCAAACTTGCTGAACAAGGTGCGAACGTAGCCTTTACTTATTTGTCTTCGGTTGAAAGAGGACAGGCTTTGGAAAATGAACTTGCGACATTCGGAATCAAAGCAAAGGGGTTTCGTTCTGATGCAGCGGATTTTAAAGCTGCAGATGACCTTGTTAATGAAGTGGTGAAAGAATTCGGAACACTTGATATTGTAGTTAATAATGCCGGAATCACTCGTGACGGACTGTTAATGCGCATGACAGAAGAAAATTTCAACGAAGTGATCCGTACCAATCTGAATTCAGTTTTCAATATTACAAAAGCATGTCAGCGCCCGATGTTGAAACAACGCAGTGGTTCAATTATTAATATCAGCAGTGTAGTAGGAGTGAAAGGAAATGCAGGACAGGCAAATTATGCTGCATCAAAAGCCGGCATCATTGGATTTACAAAGTCTGTTGCCTTAGAATTAGGAAGCAGGAGCATTCGATGCAATGCAATTGCTCCGGGATTTATTGAAACAGAAATGACCGAAGTTCTTCCTGCAGAAACAGTAAAGCAATGGCGTGAAGCAATTCCTCTTAAAAGAGGTGGTACCCCAGAGGATGTTGCCAATGCAGTCCTCTTTTTAGCCTCAGATCTTTCGACCTATATTACCGGTCAGGTTTTGAATGTTGATGGCGGTATGTTGACTTAAAATACGATTTTTCAAAACTAAATTTTCAGGAATGCAATTTTTAAGGCGCCATCTTCCGGCAATTTTTATACTTTTTATTACAGGAGGCTTATTATTATTCTTTGCTTACAAGAATGAATATTCAGAAGGTGGGGCAGATAATGTCTGGCATTATTATTTCTCGCGTTATGCACCTGCGTATCCTGAATTTTTCCTTCATCATTGGGGGAAACCATTTTTCATTCTCTTAAGTACATCCTTTGCACAATTTGGATTTTACGGATTGCAGATCTTTAACGTCCTTGTTGGATTATCTGCAGCTATAGTGACATATAAGTTCGGTGAAAAACTGAAGCTGAAATTTAACTGGTTGTCGATTGTTTTGCTGCTATTTACTCCATTGTATTTTGCAATTGTACAAAGCGGAATGACTGAACCATTGATGAGTCTTGTTCTCGTGGCTTCTATGTATTTGCTATATGAAAAAAAGTTTCTTGTCGGAACTATTCTCATGTCGTTTTCAATTTATACCAGAACAGAAGGATCATTTCTTACTCTATATGTTTTATTTTATTTACTCCTGATCGGGAAATGGAAGTACATTCCATTTCTGGGTGTTGGATTTATTTTTTATTCCATTATTGGAAAATTTTCCGGCCATGATTTTTTATGGTTCTTCACCGAGAACCCATATAAAGTGGTTAGTCCGTATGGCCATGGAAATTGGATGGATATGCTAAAGAAGTATAATATCATCTGGGGAATTCCTCAACTGGTTCTCTTAATACTCAGCCTTTTTGTACTAATGTTTAATATTCTGAGTTCAATTAAAACTTTTAATAGAAAAAAATTAACTCCTGATTACAATGTGCTGTTTCTGGTTCTGATACCGGCTGTCCTGTTTTTATTATTTCATGTGATAGCATGGAAGTTTGGAATGTTTGCCTCGTTGGGTCTGGAAAGGGTCCTGGCTTCTGTTTCTCCTCTATGGGTGGTTCTTTGTTGTTATGGAATACATAAATTACTTCCTGAGAAATTACCTGTTAAATTTTCTCTGCCGGTTATAGCTGTGTTTGTCTTTTTTATTGTTCGATCAACTTTTGATGTTTATAAATATCCTTTGATCGCGACATCGGATGCTAAGGTTGAGCGGGATGCTGCAAAATGGTTCAAAGCAAATTATTCTCAGGATTGTATTATTTATTATGCGCACCCTGGAATTGTTTTTCATACAGACCGAAATCCTTTCGATAAAGAAAAGAATATTGAACAATTCGGACTCAAAGTTGAGAATCTGGAAGTAAAATCCATACCGACCTACATCTTTTGGGATAACCAGTTTTCAGATTCGTCATGTGGGTTAAAACTGGATGATTTGTTAAATTCTCCTAAAGTTCGGTTAATACATCCGTTATTTGAAGATTGGACCTTTAAATTGTACGTTTTTGAATTAGTAAAGTAGTCTCAAAACTCTAAATTCTATATATTCGCTCCCGGCAATTCTTTCAAGAATTATCGATTGTTTCATTATCATAATTAGAATTCTATTAAACTAAATCAATTCATCAAAACATGAAGAAATCAATATTACTTCTCATTTCACTGTCACTGGCTTTTACTGCAAAAAGTGATTGGTTGACTCCTGAAGCACTATGGAAACTGGGAAGGGTCAGTGATGCTCAGATCTCACCTGATGGTAACAGTGTTGTTTACAACATCAGGAATTTTAATGTTGAAAAGAACAAGGGAAATTCAGATCTGTGGCTTTATGACTTTAAAACAAAATCAGCAAAAGCAATAGCTGCGGATTCAATCAATGAAACTTCGCCACGTTGGAGTGGAGATGGAAAAAGGATCTTCTATCTTAACGATGGCGGAAGCAGTCAGATCTGGAGCATGAATGCTGATGGTAGTGATAAAAAACAAGTGAGTCAGACGGAAAGTGATATCAGCAATTTCGGATTTTCTAAAAACGGAAATACAGTCTGGATGACTATGGATGTTCAACTAGATAAGTTTCTGGGAAAAGACAAATATCCGGACCTTCCAAAAGCAACAGGTAAGGTCTATGATGACCTGATGATGCGTCACTGGGATTCATGGGCTGATGGAAAATACAGTCATGTGTTTGTTGCTTCAGTTGTAAATAATGTGATCGCTGCTCCCACAGATATTTTAAAAGACGAACACTATGATTCTCCACTGAAACCAAACGGTGGTGATGAAGAGATCGCTGTTAGTCCGGATGGAAAATGGATTGCTTATACATGCAAGAAACTGAATGGCCGTGATTATGCCATGACTACAAATTCAGATATTTATCTGTATGATACTGAAACGAAGAAGACAACTATACTTTCGAAAGAAAATTCCGGATATGATAAAGCTCCTGCATTTTCTCCTGATGGAAAATCACTTGCATGGATCTCGTGGGACGAGCCAAATAATGAAGCTTCCAAGCAGAGATTGATCATCTATGATTTCTCAACTCAGACAAAAAAAGATGTTACATCAGATTTCGATTTCAATGTTGAAGGTGTGAAATGGTCTGCGACAGGAAACCGTGTCTATTTTATTTCTGATATAGCAGCAACAGATCAGATCTTCTACTATGATATAACAGACAAATCCAAAGTAAATTCAATTATTCAATTGACAAAAGATACTGCCGACTATACCGGATATTCAGTAGCATTGAGTTCAAACGGAAAAGATAAAATTGTAGCTACAAGAATGTCTATTTCTGAGCCGGTTGAAGTTTTTTCAATAGATGAGAAAACAGGAAAATCTGAGCAGATCACTTTTACCAACAAAGAGATCCTGAAATCTTACACGCTTGGAAAGGTTGAAAAGAGAATGATCAAAGCAACGGATGGTAAAGAGATCCTTACATGGGTTATTTATCCACCCAATTTTGATCCATCAAAAAAATATCCAACTCTTCTTTATTGTCAGGGTGGCCCACAGTCAACTGTAAGTCAGTTCTTCTCTTACAGATGGAACTTTCAGCTGATGGCAGCAAATCAGTACATTATTGTTGCACCTTGCCGCCGTGGTATGCCGGGCTTTGGCAGGAAATGGAACGATCAGATCAGTAAAGACTGGGGCGGACAACCAATGAATGATCTGCTTAGTGCAATTGATTCTGTTTCCAAAGAACCTTTTGTAAATAAGAACAGACTTGGAGCAGTAGGAGCAAGTTATGGCGGTTATTCTGTTTTCTGGCTAGAAGGAAATCATAACAAAAGATTCAAGGCTTTCATATCTCATTGTGGTGTTTACAATTTAGAAAGTATGATGGCAACTGAAGAATTGTTCTTCAATAATTATGAAATGGATGGCCCATTCTGGAGAACGCCAAAGCCACTCAGCTACGATAAGTTTTCTCCCCATCGTTTTGTACAGAACTGGGATACTCCGATCCTTATCATTTCGAATGAAAGGGATTACCGTGTCCCTTATACTCAGGGACTGGAAGCCTATTCAGCTGCACGTATGAAAAACATTCCTGCACGCTTTCTAAGCTTCCCTGACGAAGGACACTGGGTGTTGAAACCACAAAATAGCATCATGTGGCAACGCGAATTTTTCGACTGGCTTGATAAGTACTTGAAACACTAGAATTAAATCTATCAACCAATGAGGCTGCAAAAGTGATGATTATGTAAAAAAGTCATATTTTTGCAGCCCTTCTTGTTTTATTGCGAAACACAAATAATTGTCCGGGTGGCGAAACTGGCAGACGCACCACTTTGAGGGGGTGGCGGGAAACCGTGTGAGTTCGAATCTCATCCCGGACACGATAAAGTGTTAGTGACAGAGTCAGTCAGCAATTCACTTCTGCAGACTGATTCTGACATTTTTTTTATCGTCTATTTTCCAACTCTTACTATTTTCAACATTTCACCGCTTTTCTTACAATCGTAAGAGATCGTTCTACTCTTTATCAACGAAATAAAGTAAGCATGCTATAAGTCTGAAGAAAAACCGCAGATTTATGTCTTCAAGAAAAACCTTTTTAGTTATTGTTCTTGTCATTATTAATGTACTGGCGGCATTGGTAACGAAAGCTTCAATAAATCCGACTAGCAATGCACAGATGAGTACTATAAATGCTGGAACAATTCATGGTCCGGCTGCTGTTTGTACAAATCAGTCTGCTGTCGTTTATTTTGTTGATCCAATCCCCGGAGTAATAAATTATGCCTGGACATTACCAGCAGGAGCAACACTTGTTTCCGGACAAGGTACTTCATCAATAACAATTGATTTCGGTTCAGCATTTGGGGATATCTGTGTTGCAGCAGATGATGGAACAGGTTTCGGATCTCCATCTTGCCTGACTACTTATTATGCGCCTTCAAAACCATTAGCACCAGATACGATCTATGGACAGATCAACACCGTTTGTCCTGGTCAAACCTTAACATACAGTATTGATGAAGATTCCATCGCACAGGATTATAACTGGCTGGTTCCTTCTCATATGAGTATAGTTTCCGGTGCGAATACTTCAACTATACAAGTTCTGGTTGATACCGGATTTGTATGGGGTTACTTACGCGCTTCGAAATCGAATTGCAGAGGCATCTCTGCTCAATATGTAATTGCAGTTTATTCAGCACCGGCAAAACCGGGCTCTGTTACAGGAGCTGCTGTAGGGGCATGTTCAAATGGAACGTACACTTATTCATTTGCCCCGGTTCCGGGAGCAACATCATACACTTGGTATGCACCACAAGGATGTGTGATCACTTCACCTGCAAGTTCAGGAAATCCTCTCACAACATCTGCTTCAACGGTTGATATAACTTTTCCATCAAACTTTGTTTATGGAACCTTATATATTACTTCCAACAGTGGTTGTAATTCAAGCGAGCTCCGCGAAATGCAAGTTCGTTCACTTCCTCAGAAACCGGGTGCGATCAGTGGACCCTTTTATGGAGTTTGTCAGTCGAATAGCGTAATGTACAGAATCGATTCTGTAGCAGGTGCTACGTCCTACAACTGGAATTTCAACAGTAGTCTGGTAGTGGTTCATGGAAACGGAAATGATACGATCACAGTTGATTTCTTACCTGGATTTGATCATGCTACCCTCTGTCTGACAGCAGATAATGCCTGTGGCAGCAGTATTGCACGCTGCGGAGTTGTCTTTGCTCGTCCACAGTTGTGTCATAAGATACAGGGGCCAACAGGTGCATGTAATTCTATTCCCTCAACAAGTATTGCATTCTATCAGGTGGATTCATTGTATGGAGCATCAAACTATGTATGGAATGTTCCTCCGGGAGCAAATATTATAGCAGGACAAGGTACAACTGAGATCACAGTCGATTACATGGGTGCTTCAAGTGGAAATGTTTCTGTTACTGCTGAGAACTCGTGTGGAATCAGTCCGGAAAGAAGTTTAAGTATTGTTGTAAACCCATGCCGGATCAATAGTAGCGGCGAAGTGGTTTATACAACAGAATTTTCTGCCTTTCCGAATCCGGCAACGACAGAATTTACGATTCGCTTTGAATCAACGAAAGATACAGATTACACGATTCGACTTCTGGATATAACCGGACGAACAGTAATATCTAGAAACCGATATGCAAGTACCGGTTCGAACAACGAAATTTTCAATGTATCAGATCTGCCACGCGGAATTTATCTGGCGGAGTTGGATCTGAATAACGACAAGCAGTTTATTAAAGTCGTTGTGAAATAAAGACAGGTTTTTTTGGTTAGACGAGGAGCCCCGTTTGGTGTAAACCAACGGGGTTTTCTTTTATTCACCGGAATTGACGGGATGTATATGGATTATTAGCTTACCTGGCTTTGTGGATTACAATAAATTCGACCATTCGGATTTCAAATTTTTTCAACCAAACTACATCTCCATATTTCTCTGCCAGAATCAAAATACTGATTGCAGTCCCTTGTATAGTTTATCCTGGAATGAAAACTATTGAATCATTATCATTGATGATGGAAGTAGAGTTTACATTTCCGGAAATTGATCTTTATAGACATTGCAGTACTTTATATTATGTGAAATTTCCACAAAGAAAGTAAGTAGAACATTTTTCATCATTAGAAATAGTGAATAAATTACAGAATTCCATTGAAATGGCAATTTTCCCTGAAAAAACCCCTATTGTTAAGAAATAGTGTCCATAATATTATGTTTTTGCCCGGTTTTGGCATGCTTTTACAATCAAATTCACTTGTTCGTCCCATTGTTTAAGGCTGTTTACCAAACATAATTGAACAACCACCGTGCATGGGACTACATTTGAGGACTATTCAAAAACAAAAAACACTTAAACAAAATGAGCACTAACGAAATTCAAAATCTGGTTTTTCACCAAGGACAATTTACTTTTACTGATGGTAAAAAGAATTCAGGAATGATCGTCGCACGTTACAATATCATCGATGCTAAGATCGAATATTACCTGATTCCCGAAGAGAATATTTTAGCATATCAGGCGGCACGTTCGCATGCTGAACCGAATGCACATAAAAATCTTGGAATGAATATCGATATCCAGGATATCATCCAGGCTAACCTTGCTGCATAATGAAAAGGTTCACGGTCTATAATAAGCTATTCATCGTCTTCTGCGTGGCGATGATAGCCCTGATCGCCTGGAAAGCCCCACACGAGAAGGAAAATAAGTCTCCGAAAAAACAAAATGTTGAAGGAGTAGAGAAGGAAAAAGAGTGAATTAATTTGGGATAAAATGGAAGAACCCCTCGGTCATGGAGGGGTTCACCAAATTCACTTTAATATGTTGTATGCACTTTTTTAGTTATTCAGCATAACCGGCATCACAAGCATTAAAATATCTTCACTTTCATTTTCAGAATTTGCCGGGACAAGAATTCCTGCACGATTTGGTGCAGACATCTCTATCGTCACATTCTCAAATTCAAGATTACTGAGCATATCGCTAAGGAATCGTGCGTTGAATCCAATTTCCATGTCTTCGCCTTCATACTGACAGGAAAGTCTTTCATTTGCTTCATTCGCAAAATCAAGATCTTCTGCACTGATCTGAAGCTCGCTGCCGGCAACTTTCAGGCGTACCTGATGTGTTGTCTTATTCGAGAAGATTGAAACACGTCGTACCGAACTTAAAAGCGCAGAACGTGAAATCGTAAGCTTATTCGGATTGTCAACCGGAATTACTGCTTCGTAATTCGGATAACGACCATCGATCAAACGGCAGATAAGGGAATGGTTGGCAAACTGGAAAAGGATATTACTCTCATTATAATTGATGTTCACGATCTCTTCCGAATCGGCCATAATATTTTTCAGAAGGTTCAATGGTTTTTTTGGAACGATCAAAGCACCCTCACCACTCGCTTTAGCATCCGTACGACGATAACGTACCAGCTTATGTGCATCAGTTGCTACAAAAGTGATATTGTCTTTGCTCAACTGAAAAAATACTCCTGACATTACAGGACGAAGTTCGTCATTACCCGTTGCAAATAAAGTCTTGTTGATGGCATTTTGTAATATTGATGCACTCAGCTTTAAAGTTTTTGCTCCTTCCATTGCAGGAACTCTTGGGAATTCCTCTGCATCAAATCCTGTCAGTTTATATTTTCCAAAATCAGATACGATCTCAATTCCTAATGTCTTTTCATCGACAAGGAATGTCAATGGCTGCTCAGGAAAAGTTTTGAGTGTATCCAAAAGAATTTTGGCAGGAACAGCAATTTTCCCCCCTTGCTTTCCTTCAGTTAATTGAATACTTGTTGTCATTGTCGACTCCAGGTCTGAAGCAGAAACTGTCAGCGTGCCTTTATCAACAACAAAAAGAAAATTGTTTAAAATTGGTAACGGATTACTTGAATTCAAAACACCACTGATCTGCTGTAAATGCTTCATCAACGTAGTACTCGATACAATAAATTTCATTTTGAGAGTGTATTTGTTTGTGTTTCAGTATGTAATAATAAAAGACGCAGAAAACCAATCAGCTTTTGCCTCAGTTACAAACCTACATATTCGCATTTAACTCCCAAAGGAAATAATAGGGGAAAATGAATTAAATATCAACAAAAAAGCGGGATTTTAATGTGAAATTTGCATAGCGCCTTGTCTTTGCCTGCGTTCAAAATCAGATTTTCTCCGGTACAGTTTATTGATCGTCCGCTGTTGAATAACAACCATAATATTCTCCGGCTTTAAAAATCCATAGATCTTATCGGAATCGTATTTCAATTTTCTTCCCAATGAATCTATTTGCTCCAGTGAATTTTTTGTTAATGGTACAGGAAATATAAAAAGCTCTCTTTTGTTTTTGTTCCTGTCAATAATAGTGAAACTGATCGATGGTGGGGTGGCAAGAATAGAATCAATTCCTGACTTTTTTCTATCGGTTACTTCCGTTTCATAATAGATCGTTGAATATAGATTTAAATAGTTGTCAATTCCGATTGTATCCACGTCACGGATAGGAGCTGAGCCATCCGGAGAAGTAACAGTTTTTTTAGAGTTGGCTTCGATCAGAAAAGAATTTTCAGGAAAATTTGCATATTCAAGTTTCACTGATGAAATGTTTTCAGGTTTATAGGTAAACAAAGCCGGATCCCGCCAGCTTGATTCTTTTGTACTGTATCTGGGTGTCAGATATCCGTTGAAACCGGGAATATGAGTAATGAAAGGTGAATTGGAATTTTCAATGATCATAAATGTTCCTAATGCATCTTCTGTTTGTCCACCAACATAGTAGACCTTTTCCGCTTTGTCTTTTCCATTCAGATAGATTTCACATTTGATACCATTGCTTGCAAGTGTTTTTAAAACTGTATTGTATGCTGATTTGGCAACCTTGGTCCTTACATCAATTTGGTAAATTACCTCGAGAAGATTCAGGATATTTGATCTCCTGGCTTTGTAATTATCGTTTACTTTCCATTCCTTGTCGGCACCCCGGGTAAGTGTGATTGAATTTCCTTCCCTGTCTGCAAGATATATTTTTGTAATGGCAGCAGTATCTTTTACGGCAAAATCCTTAAGTTCTTCTTTAACTGTACTGTATTTCGTCCTGTAAATATAGAAAACCGTAATGCCGGCAAGAACAACAAAGAGCAGGAGCAGAGTCTTATTATTTTTCATCTTTCGAAATTCTTATTTAGTAAATTTTCGTTTCCGGATGAATGTGAATATTAACCCGAAAAGGATAATTAAAATTGTCGGCAATACAACATTGAGCCATTGAATAAATTGAGGCGATTCAATTTTTGCAGGATCAAGCAATCGTAATCTGATTTCCTTTGAACGTAATTCAAGGACTGCATTGTTGTCGCACAAATAATCAATACAATTCAGCACAAAACTCTTATTACCGAAGGTTTGTCTGGTAAAACGATCATAGCCCAAGGGATATACATTTCCTTTCTTGCTAACAAAGCTGGATATCACATCACCATCACTGACCACGATCATCTTTGTTTTTTCACTCTTATCTTTGAAACTGATTTCTTTCGAACTAACAATTGCAGTTGGCAAACGATTTTCGTAATTGGAATTGAAGTTTCCTTCAAGCAGCACAGCGATTGGAATATTTCTCCTGTTGAACATCATTGGGTCAGCCTTATCTCGGAGTATATTCAGGCTTACACGTGCAGGTGCCATCTGCAAACGACTTAATTTGGAAGATGTAAGTAAAACTGTTTTGGAGACATTTTCAGTTTCAATAGTGTCGATTGAACTGGCAAATTCTGTCTTCACCATATTCAGATTATGAACGATAGGATTTTTAGAATCGGCTGAAAGTAAGGGATAGTAATACCATGGGAAAATTTCCTGCTTGGGCTGATTGCCAACATAGCCTGTGACCACTGGGATAGGAGCTGCCTGCATGTCCATAACAAAATCATTATTGATCCGGACTCCGTATTTGAAGAGCATGTCATCGATGTTCAACTCAAAAGGTATGGCAACCGCAGTATTTTTCCTTTCGAGACTGTCCATGTTCATTGCAAGTTTATCGATCAGCCATAAAACTCGCCCGCCTTTCATGATGAACTGATCAATTATGAATTTGTCTTTTTCATCAAATGCAGTATCAGGTTTAGCTATGATCAGTAACTTGTAATCTTTTAGTGCATCGAGTTTGCCATTGATGCTTACCGTATCTACGATATAAAAATCACTTAAGCCATTTGCAGCGTCAGAGATCTGCTTGGTAGGTAATTCATTGTGACCTCTTAAGAAAGCGATTGAAATAGATTTCTGCCTTGAAATTTTCCTGAGCACATTGCTGATCTCGTATTCCAGATTTTCAATGGAATTGTTCAGCATTACATCTGAGTTCCCGCCAAATTTACTTTTCAGGATCTGCATAGGAATTTCAAGGCTCCGGTAATTGACAATTGCTCCGGGAAAGATTATCTTCTGACTTTGCTGGCCTTTGTCGCTTTCTTCAAGGTTCGTCGGATACAACCCTTTTTCAGTTAATTGCTTGTACAATTCTACTCTTTGTTTCTCATCCGGATTTGCTGAAGGGTCGATGAATTCATACTCTATGTTGTCATCGGAATAGATCCTGAATTCATCAAGCATTTCTTTTAGTGAATTTTTCAGTTTCAGAAATCCTGGCGGAAGATCGCCTTCAAGATAGATTTTGAAATAAACAATGTCTTCCAGTTGTCCTGCTAATTCCTTAGACGACTCAGAAAGCGAATACCTGTTCTCCTGAGTCATGTCGAAACGCTTGAAAGCGAACTGGGCGAGGATATTTACAAGGATCAATATCCCGGCAAGGAGGAGTAGACGGATTATACTCTGCTTTTTAGCATTTCTGCTTTTCATGTTTTTTTCTTTTACCATTTGCGCTTTTCAAGTATAAAACGGGTGGAGAAAATAAACAGTAATGACAGAGAAATAAAATATACGACATCGCGGGTGTCAATTACCCCGCGACTTAGCGATGCATAATGATTGCTGATTCCTAGACGTGCCAGCAGATTTCCGGCAACCGGATTGGAAATAATTGTGCTTAGAAATTCAAATCCACTGTAAAAGAAAAACGACAGGATCACTGCAAGTATAAACGAAACGATCTGATTGCTGGTCACGGCAGATGCAAAAACACCAATGGATGCAAAACCACTACAGAGGAAGATCAATCCGATATAGGAACCGACAATCCCTGCTGAATCAAGATTTCCAACCGGGTTAGCCAACTGATAAACCGTTATATAATAAATTGCTGTGGGTACGAGTGCAATAACTACCAGAATTACTGCGGAAAAGAATTTGGCAAGTACGATCTGAAGATCAGAAATCGGCTGGGTCAAAAGGATCTCTATCGTGCCACTCCTGTGTTCTTCAGCAAACATTTTCATGGTCACTGCCGGAATAAGAAACAGGAATACCCAGGGTGCTACAATGAACAACGAATCAATATTCGAATACCCGCTTTCAATGATGTTAAATCCTGCACCCGGAAAGATCCACATGATCAATCCTAAAGTGAGTAAAAAGACAATGACCACTATGTAACCGATCAATGAACTGAAAAAACTATTGATCTCTTTTTTTAATAATGCAACCACTTCTGACTTAATTGAGGCGTAAAAGTAGTTTTTTAATCAAAATATACGAAATGTAAAGATGAAGGAATGGAGAATTTATCAACTATCTGAATTCATATTCAAGAGAAAAATCAAAATGCTGAAAAATGCAGGCCTGATATTGAAAAATGTGAAATCAATGACACAATTATTTTTTTACGAATCGCAGAACTTTGTTCCCTGTAGCTGATGATAACGTCACAAAATATAATCCCTTTGAAAAATTCTCAAGAAGAATTATTTCATTCATTGATCCGTCAGCCATAACGATTTTCTTGAGCACTGTTTTTCCGGTTGCATCTGTAATGGTGAATGATTCAATATTCGCAGAAAGAAAATCGTTTTGAATTGTCACGAACTCACTTGCAGGATTCGGGAATATCCTGAATTCAGGATCAACTGTTTCGCATTCTTCTTTCTCTACTTTCAATGATGTAGAAAGGGTACATCCGTTTGCATCACTGATCTGAACCTGGTATAGTCCAGCAGCCAGGTCATACCGGTCTTGTAGATCACTGTTGTCATTCCACATTATTCTATATGGTAAAGTTCCCCCTTCCGGAAGCAGAAATACCTGACCATCGTTTCCTTCACATGATGCCTTTTCAATAGTTGAAGAAATTTCGAGTTTCGATTTATCAACGACTTGAAAGTTTCTTGTCATACTGCATCCTTTGCCATTGTCTAATGTAACAGAATAAATTCCTGCAGTAAGTTCAGTTAAAACAAACTGACTTGAACTGCTATTGGTCCAGTCGACAGAGACTGGCATGGACAGATCTGAAATATTCAAGGCAATAGAACCATTGTTCTTTCCGGCACAGTCGGAGTTCGTAACAACCGGGGAAAATTCCAGGCTACTGACTTTGATCTCCAGAAAATAAATTTTCACACCGTTCATCGGACATGCATTATCTGAAACCTGAACTTTTATCCATAATCCTGAATTGTCCTGAACATCACGTGCTGTCCATTTGATCTGAGCTTTTTGAAATTGATCTGTTGTTTTCTGAATGTCAAGGTCAGGAATATTGGAAGTGATCTCAACCACTGTCATTTGTCCGGCATTGGCATCTGTAGTTGTCAGATTAAGCAGAAGATCTTCTCCTTTACAAACGGAGAAAGTATTTAAAGGATCAATTTCAAGCTGTGGAATCGAAGGGAGGGTGTTGTTACTGTTTGACGATATCAACTGAACATCTCGCATAGCAGTTCCTATCAACTCACCGTTTCTGAATTCGGAAATTTTTACTGCCATGATCACAGTTTCCTGTTGAGAAGGATTTATGATTATCGTTCCGTTATCGTGATTGATCACCGGTAACGAATTCGAAGTAATAAAATGCTGTGCATCATAGCCGGAAGCATAATTCACCGTTGTCGATTCACTGGTCTTTGGAGCAATTAAATTATAAACCAATGAATCTCCGTCTGAGTCGAACGATCTTAATGATAGATAATTTTCCTGATTTGTATTCAGTACCATGATGGGCTTACCTGAAAAAAGCGGTGAACTGTTTGTTCCTGTCAGATTATTTAATCTTGCTTCTACATACAAAGGCAATGATTCAGGATTTGTTACTGAAGTTATCGCAGAATTTCTGCAACAATCTGTAACACTGAATACAATGTCATTGCATCTTTCAGTGAGTACGATCGTTCCTGAATATTCAATTTGTCTGAAACCGGAATTGACACCACCATTGCATGTCGACGGAGCAGAAGAGCAATTTGGACTGATTACTATTTCCGACCCTGTTACTTTCTGTAGTAAAAAAGGACGGGTAAACACGCAGTTATTTGACCTGACAGTCGCATTCATGCTTACCGGTGGAAGGCTTCCGGAACAATCGCTATAAAGCGTATAGTTGACCTTGTACAGGTCGTTCCCAAGATTAGTATAAGAAATATCTGCACCCGCCATATGGCTTGCATTTGCTTTTAAACAGGCCGTTAGCATGCAAATCAGCAGAAAGATATTCTGAGCTTTTTTTAGCGAAAAAAACGATGTTTTCTGAACCATCCGATATGCTGAATTTGCGAGTGAACAAGTCCAAATTAGCACCAAAACGCCCAAAATTCAATTCCTTTCCGCCTTTATTCGGAATAGGGGTATGAACGACTGTTTATTGAGGGTAGAAAGGGGAAGGAGATACGGTAATGAAAAGTGAATGCTGAAAAGTGAAAAGTGAAAAGTGAAAAGTGGTTATGGTAACACAAGGGATGCGTCTGGAATTCCGGATTCTTCGGTGTAAGTTATCAGTTAAAAAAAAAGGGTTCACGATTTTACTCATGAACCCTTTTGAAGAATAACTATGGTTTAGCTTATTGTTTTACAATTCTTGAAGTGTTGACTTCGTTGTTGTAAGTTACTTTTACTGTATAAACTCCTGCAGTAAGAGCATTGATATCAATTGATTTTGTATAACCGTAACCTGATACTTCATTAGAGAAGAATACTGTGTTACCAAGAATATCCATTACTGTGATTGATACTTCTGAATCACGGATCTTAGCTACGTTTACATTCAATTCGTTCTTTGCAGGATTCGGATAAACCGATACCTGATTTGCTACAGAACGTACACTACCTGTTGAGAAAGGATTACAAGTAATATAGTTTATAGCGATAACGTCAAAGGCTTCACATCCTGATGCATTTGTTACAAGAACTGAATAGTTGCCCGGTCCAGTTACAGTAAGCGTCTGATTTGTGCTATTGTCGCTCCATAAGTAAGTTGTACCTACACCTGCACCAGCATCAAGAATTAACTGATCACCAATACAAAGTGTTGTGTCATTACCAAGATTAACATCAGCTCCAACACTCATTGATGCGATCTCAACAGTAGCATAAGCACGACATCCAAGGTAATCTTCAACCATAACAACATTAGTACCTGCATTCAGCATTGTCGCAACAGTTGTTGCTTCTCCGCTAGGCCATTCGATTGTATATGGTGACTGACCACCGCTGATCGTTACGATCGCTGATCCGTCTTCGCTCAATGGACATGTAGCATCCATCAGAGAAATTGCTGTTGCACTGATTCCTGCAGCATTTGCAACGTTAGTTGTCAATACCTGAGAACATCCGCTTGTTACATCTGTTGCAACACACTCATAAATTCCTGCGATAAGACCTGTAGCAGTTGGTCCGCTAGATACGTTTGGAGTCCATACATAAGTAAAGTTTCCACTTCCACCTTGTGTAGTTACCGTAGCTGAACCGTCGTTTGCAAGACAAGTTGCAGGTGTTGAACTGATAGCAAAAGAAACCGGAGCTGTATTCGCAATTACTACGTTAGCTGATGCATGACAATTGTTATCGTCAGTAACAGTTACTGTATATGGTCCTGATGGAAGATCGATCGCTTCTGAACTTGTTTGAGGCGGAACAGTATTCCATAAATAGTCATAAGTTCCAGTACCACCATTCACTGAAGCAATTGCACTACCAAGAGCGCTTCCGCAACCTGCATTTGTTGGAGTTGTTGTTACAACAAGTGGTGCCGGTTGAGTGATCACAACAGTCTGAGCACCTACACAACCTGAACCATCCGTTACGTTTACAGTATATGTACCTGCAACTAAGTGGGAAATTGTCTGGCTTGTAAGTTCATTTGGTAATTGTGGTGAAGTCCATAGATAAGTCAATGGCGGATTTCCTGTTGCAGTAACTGTTGCTGAACCATTGTGATTACCGTAACATGCAACACTTGGTGTTGATGTAACATTCAATCCCATATTGGAAACTACAACAGAGAAACTATATGTCTGAAGTCCATTTGAAGGACATGCATCATCACGAACAGTAACTGTGAAAGTATAAGGTTGCGGACGAGCATCAGCCGGAGTTGGTGCCCAGCAGAAACGACCTACCGGATTCGGAGAACCACTTGTTGTAAAAGTAGCACCCGGGATACCTGCATTCCATGACAATGTTAAAGTTTGACCTGGATCAGTTTCGTTTGTTATGATATCAAAACAAAGTTGTCCGCCAGTACATGCTGAAGTTGCAAAGTTACCACCACCATTGATACCTGATGCAGATGGAAGTGTGTTTGAACACGCTACTGTATAGATCTGAATATCTCTCATTACTGATCCGATCAGAACACCATTACGGTATTCCTGAATCAATACCGCAACAACACCTACTTCAGTCTGTGTAGGGTGCATGAAGATATCACCATTTGACTGATTGATTGTTGTAGCCGGAGAAGACGTGATAGGATTTGCAATAGAATAACCTGCTGCATAAGTTACAGATTGGTTAGCACCTGTCCTTGGAGGAATGAAGAAATATACTAATGAATCTCCATCTGAATCAATCACACCATGATTGTAAAAGTTGTTCTGTCCAATACACTGGAATGCTACCGGATAGTTCGCAAAAGTAGGCGAGTTGTTATTGGTAGTAGTGTTGTTCAGATACGCTTCAAGGTATTGACCATCACCTGAACCGAAATCCAAAGTAGTGATTGCGGCATTACGGCAGCAGTTAGATACACTAAAGTTCCAGTCCGGACATTGTGCCGGAAGTGTTACTATTGTTGTATACTCATACGCCTGAATTCCGGGAGCTGTACCACCTGCACAAGTAGATGGGTTTCCAGGACAGTTAAGAGAAATTTCCTGACCTGTTCCCGGCACCTGATTCAATGTAAGTGATTGCGATACTCCGCTTCCGCACACTGTTGAACCAACCTGAAGTGATTCAGTTAATGGCGCATCAATACCTGCACAATCACGATAAAGAGTATAAGTGACAAGGTACTGGTTGTTACCGATGTACTCATAGGTCAAATCTGCTCCGGCCATGTGACTGGCTTTTGAAGTATTCAAGCCCATGAAACAGACTAAAGCAAAGAGAACACAAAGGTTCTTCCACATGTTTCCGGTAATTGTTTTAGGGTAAATAGTTTTCTTCATTTTCTATTTTAGTTTGTTTCTTTTTTCTTTATTAATTAGGGGTAAATTTAGTTTGAAGTCGGGGAAAAGCGGTATTTGTTTTGTAAATGAACTCAATTTTTGGGTGAGGCATCTTATTTAACTTGTGAATTCCGCTTGGCAAGGATAATTAAAAAACACTCTTGTCTATGAATGTTTAGCAATATTACCTTAAAATTCAATGCCAGTCAATCTTTCAGGCACTATTTAACAACTTTATTTCAACAAATTCGTGAGGGTCCAGGCTTCAGCCTTGGCTTCAAATAAAGGTTTGGTTTTCTGCCAAGTACCTTTGAAAAGCGAGGATTGACGGTAGTTTTCAAGGTCTGCTTCAGCTTCCCATGTTGAAAAAGTAAAGTAAATTCTGGGGTCATTGGAATCCTTAAAAAGCTGAACACCGCTGCAACCCCTGAATTTGCTGATGTCCGGGCTAACTGCCTCAAAGATTTTTTCAAAGTCCGATGTATGCTCCGGACGAAAAGTCATTTTGACAATTCTTGTTATCATTTGAATTCCACCCTTATCGCATCCATTACCTTTAATCCCAGGAGTCCGGCCGCATTCCCACGGTTTAAAGCAATCTCCATATACCCATTGGTATTAAAAAAGGCAACAATTTCGCCATTTTCAGTATCTTCATATGACTTGGATAACTTGTTGATGGTATAATCTGATTTCCGCATAAAGATCACGAATTCCCTGTTTTTATGCTCATTCTCAAAAAAGTCTTTCCGGATGTTAAGAATAGCGTTCCCGAATGAGTCTATGTATATGATAGACCCTCTGATCGTATTTGAATCGGTGGTCGGAACAGCAAAGTAACTGGTCATCACACTATCCTGTTCTTTTCCTAGTTGAGAAGGGTCAGCCCCGTTTCCAAGTTTTACTATAGCATCAAGAATAATTTCTTCAACCTCATTCCGGTTCTCATGTTGCCGCGCTTGAAGACGGAATATTTTTTTAGGTCTTTCGTCGAGTACAAGACTGAAGATCCCACTGTCAAATCCTATAAAGTAATGTCCTTCCGATTCAACGATCAAATACGGAAACTCCAGATCATGATTATCAGGTCCCGTTAAGCCTACATAGTGAATGCTCCCTGCAGGAAATTTGTCATAGCTGGTCTTAATGATGTATGCAGCAGTAAGAATATCAAAATGCGTTACTTCATGGGTAATATCAATTACCTGAAGCATAGATTTTCGCAACATCAACGAACCCTTGAAACAGGCTACATATGGATCGCAATTACCCCAATCGGTCGTAAGTGTCAGAACTGGCATAGATAGATAAAGGGCATCTTGTGTTGATAACTTATAGAATAGCTGAACTCAAAAGTAGACAGTTTTAGCTAGTATTGAAACGAAAAACAAACAGACTTATCAAGAATTGAACGGTAATAACTTGTTCGATTTATTTTTAATCAAAAACCTAAGAACATTGAGCGAAGTAGTAATCCCTATCGACACCTTTAATCCGGTTGAATTTTTTGGTGTAAACGACAGCAACCTTGAAGTGATCAGAAAAAATTTTCCTGAGCTGAAATTAGTGGCCAGAGGAAACGAAATAAAAGTTATTGGTGATGAGAAGAACATTCACATCTTCAGTGAAAAAATAAACCGGCTCATTCAGCATTATCAGAAATTCGGTAGTCTGACTCCCGATAATGTAGAACATTTTTTAGCCGACACTTCAGTTAAATCTGATTCTTCACCGGCCGGTAACAATGGTGATGTACTCGTATTCGGACAAAATGGTATCATGGTCCGTGCACGCACTGTCAATCAGAAAAAAATGGTTGAAAGTTCGGAGAAGAACGATATCGTTTTTGCCATCGGACCTGCCGGAACCGGTAAAACCTATACCGCTGTTGCTCTTGCTGTCCGTGCTCTCAAGAACAGAGAGATCAAACGCATCATTCTTACAAGACCCGCAGTAGAAGCAGGGGAGAACCTCGGATTTTTACCCGGTGACCTGAAAGAAAAAATTGATCCGTATCTTCGTCCTTTATATGATGCCTTATATGACATGATCCAGGGTGAAAAAGTTAAGAGCTACATCGAAAGCGGAGTCATAGAAGTTGCGCCACTGGCTTTTATGCGTGGCCGTACACTTGATAATGCATTTGTAATTCTTGATGAAGCCCAGAATGCAACTGAAAGCCAGTTGAAAATGTTTCTGACCAGGATGGGGCCATCTGCGAAATTCATCGTGACTGGTGATGTTACTCAGATCGATTTACCAAGAAACCAGCCATCAGGACTAGTACAGGCAATAAAAATATTAAGTAACGTCAAAGGAATTGATTTTATCTATCTCGATGCACAGGATGTTGTTCGTCACCGCCTTGTTAAAGATATCATAGAAGCATACAACAAGTGAAAACAATGAGCATGAATGCTGCACTGGCTGGGACAAATTTTAATTTCCCCGGACAACAATCTTTTTACAAGGGAAAAGTAAGAGATGTTTATTCTTTTGAAAAAGTTTTAGTCATGGTAGTAACTGACCGCATCTCTGCATTTGATGTGGTATTACCGAGAGCGATTCCTTTCAAAGGACAAGTGCTGAATCAGATCGCTTTGAAAATGTTGCAGGCAACGTCCGACATTGTCCCTAATTGGGTGATCTCTTCACCTGATCCGAATGTTACGATCGGAAAAAAATGTGACCCGTTCAAAGTTGAAATGGTCATCCGCGGATATTTATCCGGCCATGCATGGCGTGAGTACAAAGCCGGTAAGCGCGAAGTTTGCGGAGTGAAACTACCGGAAGGGATGAAGGAGAATGATAAATTCCCTGAACCAATAATTACTCCAACAACAAAAGCATCTCACGGTCACGACGAAGATATTTCACGAGAAGAAATCCTGAGCCGGGGAATAGTTTCTGAAAGCGACTACATCAAGATGGAGGAGTATACCAGAGCGATCTACAAACGCGGCACAGAGATCGCAAAGAAAACCGGATTGATCTTGGTCGATACAAAATATGAATTCGGAAAATCAGAAGGCCAGATCTATCTGATCGATGAAATTCATACTCCCGATTCATCAAGGTATTTTTATGCATTCGGCTACGAAGACCGTCAGAAAAACGGCCAGGAACAACGTCAGCTTTCTAAAGAATTCGTCAGACAATGGCTGATCGAAAATAATTTTCAGGGCAAAGACGGACAGACTGTTCCTGAAATGTCCGACGCATGGGTTGATCAGATCTCCAAACGCTACATCGAACTCTACGAAAAACTCACCGGCGAACAATTCGTTCCCGCAGACATTTCCAATATCAATGCGAGAGTGGAAGGGAATGTGCTTCGTGCGTTGGAAGTGATTCGTAATTCGTGATTCGAGATTTGTGTTGCACCTCTGAGCTATTTCCAAACTAAAACATTGTTTATTATTCGTTATTAATTTATTTCCGGTGCATTACAACATCCTCTTCGACCGCGTTCAAAACCTCATCCAATCTTACGATTTCTCCCAACCATTCTCCCTTTATCTCAAAGAAATATTCAGGAATAATCCTAAAATGGGTGCACGCGACAGGCGTGAAACCCGTGATTATTGTTATCATTTTTTACGCTTAGGTAGAAATCTGGAGAATGAAAACTTCAAAACCAAATTAGCAGCTGCAAGTTTTATTTGTTCTACTGTCAGTTCTCAATCGCTAGAAACTTTACTGACCGAAAATTCTGGTTTTTCTGTTAATGATCTTGAACTGGATACGAATGCTAAAATTGAGGTCATCAAAAATCAATTTCCGGAATTCAGCATCAACAAAATTTTTCCTGACATGGATCTGATTGGTCCGGAGATCAACAGGAAATTATTTGCCACTTCCTTTTTAATTCAGCCACGGGTATTTATCCGTGTACGCAGAAATTTTGTTAAAGAAGTCATTTCAGAACTGGAACAGGAACAAATTTCGTATCAGAAATGTGGAATTGAAAATGCTTTTTCTTTTGCACCGATGCAAAAGCTGGAGCATTTGAAAACTTACATTGAAGGATATTTTGAAATTCAGGATATCAACTCCCAACGCATTTCTGATTTTTACTCACCACAAAAAAATGATAAATGGTGGGATGCATGTGCAGCAAGCGGTGGGAAGAGCCTGGCTCTGATCGATAAGGAAGAAGAAGTTTTCTTACTTGCAACGGACCTGCGTGAAAACATTTTGAAAAATTATTCCATGCGAATGAAGAAAATTGGTTTCAGAGGATTTAACATACAAGCCATCGATCTTGCCAAAAATTCAATCGATCCGAGTGACCGGTTTGATGGCATTTTAGCTGATGTACCGTGCTCCGGTTCAGGTACATGGTCGAGAAGTCCGGAAAATCTCCACCGGAACCATATGACAAAAGTTAAGGAAGTTTATCAGCCGCTTCAGCGAAAGATCGTTGCAAATTGTATTAAAAACTTACGGACCGGAGGCACGTTGATTTACAGCACTTGTTCTGTATTTAGTGCTGAAAACGAAGAGAATATGGCTTATTTTCAGGAAAAGTTACCCTTGAAACTGATAAAAAGTTCCTTCCTTTCTGGTTACGAGATGAAGGCCGATAGTCTCTTCGTTGCCGGATTCGAGAAAGTTTCAGATAAATGATTTAATTTCTTCAAATTTACAGCCTCTTTTATGGGGTATTCCGGAAACAAAAAAGGCTTTTTCGGAGTATAATTATACTATAATGCAATTAAAAGTGAATTATCCAATCGTCGGAAAATGTCTCCGGCTTCTCCTGTTATCCTTTGTTATCAGTTTCTCGGTTTCTGCTCAACAATCAGCTTCTTCTGAAGAGGAATTGAAGAAGCAAGCTGAGAAAGCTTTTATTGCCGAAAATTATGATGAAGCACTTTCTCCTTATTCGCAACTTTTAAGTCTTTATCCGAGAAATGCAACTTACAATTACCGTTATGGAGTGGCTCTGCTTAAAGCCGGGAAAAATAAGACCAATGCCGTAAGTTACCTTGAAGCTGCAGCTAAAGATCCTGTTAATCCTGAAGAAGTCTGGATCTATCTCGGACAAGCATACATGATCATCGGAAAGTTTGATGATGCTCTGGGAAGTTTCAGGAAATTTGAATCGATCGTTAACGCTACCAAGCTAAAGAAATTCAATTCCGAGGAATTGAAAGCAAATTGCATGAATGCAATCGAATTGCTGAAAACCAGAAAGAACATTATTATCGTCAGTTCTAAAGAAGTTTCAGTAAACGAATTCTATAAATTTTATAGCTGGACAAATGCAAATGGAAAAATTGTTCCGGCTGCTGAACAGTTTTTAACGACAATGGACAAGGATAAACAAAAAGATCCCGTTATGTTCATTGCGAATGACAAACAAACCATCTATCTGTCAAGTTACGGAAAGAAAGGCGAACATGGGAAAGACCTTTACATCGTTAGAAAAATGCCGAATGGACAATGGTCAGACCCTGAAAATCTGGGACCGGAAATTAACTCAGACATGAATGAGGATTTCCCGTATCTCGATAAAGATGGCAGGACTCTTTATTTTTCTTCCAGATCAAAAAAGAGTATCGGTGGTTACGATGTATTCAAATCGAAGTTTGATTTTAATTCAGGTAAATGGTCTGCTCCGGAGAATCTCGGATGGCCTATCAATACGATCAGTGATGATTATCTCTACGTTCCTATTATTGGAACTCAGGATGCTTTTTATACAACGGGAATCAATACATCAAAAAGTGAATTAGAGATCAGAAGAGTTCAACTGCCGGATCAGGGCGAAGCACTTGTAACGATTACCGGATATTATGCACCGACTGACCAGAAAGTCCGTCGCGATGCACGGATAACGATCCTGCGCGGTGATGGAAATGGAATTGTAACTTCAGTGTATACAGATCCTTTTACAGGAAAATATGATGTTACCCTGGAACCCGGACAAGATTATATTATTGTTGTTGAAGGTGGCGGATATTTACCGCATTCGGAAAGTTTTTCATTGCCTTCACAGCTTAATAATTCTGAGCTGAAACAGATCGTGAAAGTTACACGTGAAAACACCAATGAGAATCTGACCCTTGAAAATTACTTTTATCCTGCCACCGCTGTTCGTGATGTGCCATCTGAAGTGAAGACCGCTACTTATGACGTCAATCCGGATTCATCTGAAATGATGGCTGTCCTGATAAACAACCAGACAGTAATGGTGACCAAGCCCGGCTCCGGAAAAACGGAAGAGCTTGCAGATTCTGAACAGAAAGAAAACGATAATCTTCTGACCATAGAAAAAAAGGATGAATATGATCCAACGTTAGAGAAGGGTCCTACAGCTGATGAAATAAAACAAAGGAAGGAAGAAGAAGCAAGAGCAGGAGAGATCGCAAGTGATTCTAAAAAGTCTGACAGCTACGACATAACAATTGGTAATGAAGAACTGGCTTCCATTGCTATAATGGATGCAAAGAATGCAAGACAGGAAGCTGACAGTTTACTGATAGAGGTAGAACGTTTAAAAACAGGAGCCACTGAAAGAGATAGTCTTTCTGCTCAGGCCATGGCAAAAGCAGAGACAGCTACTGAACTCGATAAGACTGCCTACCTGAATGAAGCCTACACAATGAAAGCCGATGCTGATAATATGCGTCGTCAGGCTGCCGATCTTACAATTGCTGCCATTGCTAAGGATGCAGAAGCAAAAGCCTCGGAAGAAGATGCCGGTTTATTGCTTGCGACCATTGAAGGTGGTAAAGGAAAAAAAGATGCTAAATCAGCAACTCCAAATTCCGGTAAAGCAGATCCTGTAATCTCTGATTCAAATATTGCTCAGAATAATACTCAAGAAAAAAATTCTCCTTCTGAAGAGATAAAAGAACTTTCTCCTTCTGAAACACCGGTCGTAAAAAATGATGCAGAGAAATCAACCGATGCTGTTGAAGTAGCGATTAAGAGTGATGATAATAAAACGAATGTTGTATCTTCCGGTAGCACAGAAGAAAAAACGGAAACTCCGTCTGAAACTGAATCAACTCTTGCTTTGAAGGATTCTGTAAAAGTTGCAAGTGAGGAACAAACTCAACAACCGGTTACCACAAGTACTGAATCTCCGGAACAAAAAAATAAGGAAAAAGAAATTGAAGGCCAAGGTGCACCTATCCAGCAAACTGTTTCAGAAGTTGCAGACAAAGGAAATGTTGAAGGTTCAATCGACTCAATTAATCCAACAACACGTACAGAAAATTCAGATTCAGAAATTGCATCAGTTCAGGAACCGCAAAAGAACAGTCCTGAAGTTGAAAAGCAAAATGCAGATCAGGGCAATGCCCAAAATCCTCAAAAATCTGTAGAGCAGATTGCTGTTAATGATCCATCACCGAAGGAAGAACGTAAAGAAGATGTTTCTAAAACTGTGATCTCACCTGTAACCGATACTAGTCAAAAGGTAGGTGATATTGCTGATAACGGCGTAAAAGAAAATGAGCCGGGAAATATTGACAATACAGCAAAAGAGCAGGTTCAGATTGATTCTGCTTACGTAATGAAAACTGAAATTGCCGAACCGGTAGTTTCTGAAAAAGGCAATGGCACAATTGCATCAGAAGAAAATGATGAAACAATTTCAACAAAAGAAAATGCTCCTGTTGTAATAAATGAGAATTCTGATTCAATTAAGGACGCGGTTGTATCTGACCAAGGAAAGACTGCGCAAGATGTAGCCGTCACAAATGCCCCGAACAATGGAGTGACGACAAGTCAGTCAACTACAGAATCTTCAAAAGAAGAATCGACAATTGCTGAAAAAAATAAACCTTCTACAGGTATAAATCAGGCCGAAGGTAAAGATATTCAATCGCCGTCAATCACGACTGCAGATCTTGCAGATAGCACGAAGTCAGATTTAGCATTGTCTGAAAAGAAAATTTCTGATCCTGAAATCGATCCTGTAATAACATCTAATTCTTCCTTGACTGAAACGAAAATTTCTGAGCCGGTAAATGATCCGGCCTTAACTTCTAAAAATAGTACGGCTGAACAGGAAAAGACTTCTGATGTTTCAGGTGAATCAGAGGCTGATAAAACAACATCGGCGTATGTTTCAAAAGTTGAATTGAAAGAACCGTTTATTGTTCCTGTTGAAGAAGTGAAACCATTTCCGGCAGACATAAATAATCTGAAAGTTAATCCGGTAAACGAAGAGGCAAGGATTGCATATCAGGCATTCAAAACGAAATACAGAAATGCAAAGCAACTTTCTGACCAGTCTGTTGAGTTGCAGAACCGAATAGTAAATACTAATGATTCACCGGAGAAGGATAGTCTGATCTTTGTTTCGAATAATCTGACAGAACAATCTGTTGCAATGTATACAGAAGCACAGGATCAGTTAAAAGCTGCCCAGGCGATAGATCCGGAAGTGAAGAATAAGATGGAAGTCAATGAGCAGATCATTGCCTACAATTCATCCATGCCGACCAATAGTGCCAATAACAGTATAAGCCCGACATTGAATCAGGCTGATACACGTAAATCTGAACCGGTAAATCCAGCTAAGAATGATTCTGTTGAAATGCCTGTAGTTACTTCTTCAGCAGAGACAGCTAATGATAAAACAGAGAATGCTCCATTGGAAAATGAGGCTGAAAAGTCAACAGAAATTGTTGCAGAGAATACAGCTCCTGTTGTCAATGAATATGAGCTGACTCCAGAAGAAGCCCGTGCTGTTGATGAAGCAACGACTTTTACAGTTGAAACTCCGAATGGAGTAGAGGTTGTAAAGATCGACACAGTTGGTATCAATACACGTCATCCTGAATTCCAGAAATACGTCGAAGTCAATAAAGAGATAACTGGTAAACAAGTCGAGACGATCGATGTATTTGCCGATGCTGTCAATCAGCAAAAACTTGCAGTTGAACAGAAGCAAGAGCAGAACAAGCTGATGGACAAGGCAGAAGTTGAGCAGGACCGTCCGACGAAAGCACAGATATTTATCAAAGCTGATGCATACAGGGATTCATCAAAGAAAAATGAAGAAGAAGCTGCAGCAAAATTTGCTTTGGCGCAGAGTAAGACTACAGAAGTAAAAAACAAGACTGCTGAAATGCAGGAGATCCGTAAGCGGATTGCAATTCCCGGTAGAGAGTTACCTAAGCAGGCAACCAATTCAAAGATCAATCCTCAGGGTTTGACTCAAGAAGAGCTGACAGCAATGTCGCAACCAAAAACAGAAGATCAACCGGCGGGTATTGCTCAATCTAAATCAGAAACACAGGTTCCGGTTTCAAATACAACTTCTCAGGTTCCTGTTGTTGCTTCAACAACTCCGGCAACAAATTATAGTCCTGAAAAAGTTCAGGAATTTGCAAAACAATCGTTCAGTATATCAAATGCTCCTATCTACAATAAGGAGAATCCGATTCCTATGAATCCGCCAATCCCTGATGGACTTGTATTTAAAGTTCAGATAGGTGCATTCAGGAATGAGATCCCGGCAGAGAAATTCCAGGGAGTTCAACCGATCACTGCTGAGACGACTCGTCCGGGGTGGGTCCGTTATTGTGTCGGATTGTTCCAGACATTTGAGCCGGCAGTAGTTGTGAAAAAAGAAATGCAGCAGCGCGGATTTAAAGATGCATTCGTTGTCGCATATCTGAACGGCAAACGAATTGGTTTGGATGAAGCGTATGCAATGATTGCAAAGAACAAATCAAGACCGGATAACGATTATATAGCAAGTTCGCAGACTGAAATGGCTTTGCTTCGTGCAAATAATATCCGACCTGAAAACATTTCATCTATCCGTAATAATGTGATCGATGCCGATGAGAAAAATTTCTATGGTGAGAATGCTTCTAACGTGAAAAAGTCACTGGCTGTTGTAGAATATGCAGTTCAGGTAGGTGTTTACAAAACTCAGACCACACCACGTGCACTTCAGTCCCTGACACCTTTGTTTACTGAAAAGATCAGGAATAGTCTTTATCGTTTTACCAGCGATCATTTTTTAAGTTATGCCTCAGCAGATTCGATGAAACAAATCGCCAGAAGAGCAGGAGTTCGTGATGCATTTATTGTTGTCTACAGAAATGGTGTTCAGTCTGCATTAGCTTCAGTGCCTGTTGCAGAAAGAAATACGAGACCGGCAATCCTTGCGCCTGAGACTTCTGTTTCAAAGCCTGAAACAAAACCTGCACCTGTAGCAAACACAAATACACTACCATCATTCCCGTCAGCAACGACAACAGGTGGAGAGATCATCTATCGTGTCCAATTGGGAGCATTTAAAAATAACATTCCATTTACAGCAGTCGTTTCATTCCTGAATGTTGCCGATAAAGGTATCACCCAGCAAACTGATGACCGCGGCTTGCATATTTTCTATGCCGGAACTTTTACTAAATTCTCTGATGCAGCAGCTCTAAAAGCGGAGATCGTAACAAAAGGAGTTACTGATGCTTTTGTGGTAGCATTGCAGGATGGGAAGAGGGTTGTGTTGACGGATGCTATGAAAAATGAAGTGAAATGAAGTGAAATGAAGTGAAATGAAGTGAAATGAAGTGAAATGAAGTAGAGAGAAGTGGAAAGTGGAAAGTGGAAAGTGGAAAGTGGAAAGTGGAAAGTGGAAAGTGGTTTTTGCGCTTAATGATGGTAATGATAGGTGCTTGTGTTCGCACTACTAATTATTAATCTATAATTACGAATTACCAAAGGTGAATTCTTCTATAAAAGTGCAAACTAAAAAAAGCAGTGCTACTCACCACTCACAACTTACTACTCACTTAATAACTGCTGAAAGTCCACGGTCGATCAATGCATCTTTCATCGGTTTCAGATTGGCAAATGAATCAGACTTTACGGTGCATTGTCCGTTGTAGTGAATAATGTAAGTACATTGTTCAGCCTGGATGACATCATGCTTACAGATCTCTACCAGACATTCAATTACAAAATCGAAAGTATTTTCATCGTCATTATAAAGAATCAGATCACGTACACGGGCTTCTTTGACCTCTTCAATTACAACTTCTTCTGCTTCCGGGTTGAGGGTGTTCAATAGCGATTTCATTTTCTTTTCTGAATTATTCCTTTAAAGGTACAAAAGTAGG
>JBMQEM010000007.1:0-10768 GCA_049363815.1 Bacteroidota bacterium | reverse complement strand
GCAAGTGAGATCATGGAAGCAATTTTAGTAGCAGAGAAAAATCATCTCATTGGACCTTCTATGGAACAACCGCAATACAACATGACCCATAGAGAGAAAATGGAAAAAGAATTTCTTCATCTCTTTAAACATCATGGATTAGGTACAACCATCTGGTCACCACTTGCATCGGGACTTTTAACAGGGAAATATTCCGGAGAAAAAAAAGACAGCACACGTCTGGACATTGAAGGAATGGATTGGTTAAAAAAACAATTGCTCGTTGAAGAAAAAATAAAACGTGTTGAAGAAATAAAAATAATTGCCGACAAATTAAATA
This sequence comes from Bacteroidota bacterium, assembly GCA_049363815.1. Taxonomy (GTDB): domain Bacteria; phylum Bacteroidota; class Bacteroidia; order AKYH767-A; family 2013-40CM-41-45; genus JADKIH01. The sequence continues at coordinate 10,449 of JBMQEM010000007.1, read as the reverse complement.
CTACACTGCCATTATTAGGTATTGCCTGGTGCCTGAAAAATCCTGATGTGAGCACTGTCATTCTGGGAGCATCAAAGACATCTCAACTTCAAGAGAATTTAAAAGCGCTAGAAGTGGTACCTTTGATTACCGCGGAAATTATGAATGAAGTAGATCTGATCTGGAAAAACAAGCCGGTGCAGCCGGAGTATTGATATAATAGACTTACTCTTACATTCAATATTCATTGTAAGAGTAAGTCTACAGAAAATTTATTCCCCACCCTTATCGATCCAACGATTCACCTCCGCCTCAAATATTGCAAGAGGCAGACAACCATTGATCAAAACCTGGTCATGAAAGGCTTTGATATTGAATTTTGATCCCAGTTGCTTTTCAGCTTTTGCACGGAGTTCAAGAATTTTCAACTGCCCGATCTTATATGCCAAAGCTTGTCCGGGAATGGCCATATATCTTTCTATCTCTGCCGTTAACTCTGATTCACTCGCTGTTTCATTTTCAAGTGAATATTCAATCGCTTGTTCTCTCGTCATGCCTTTCATGTGCATTCCAACATCGACAACCAGACGAATTGCACGATGCATTTCTTCACTCAATGAACCGAAATACTGATACGGGTCAGTGTACAGGCCCAGTTCTTTTCCCAGTGACTCCGTATACAGGGCCCAGCCTTCGCCATATGCGCCATACCAGCCGAAGCGTCTGAAATCCGGAAGTTCTGTATTCTCTTGCTGAATCGATGTTTGATAATGATGCCCGGGAATTGCTTCATGTAAAAACAGATCTTCCATCGATACATTATTAAATTTCGTTGGATCCAATACTGGAACATAAAATATTCCGGGACGTGAACCATCCGGCGCCGACTGCTGATATTCTGCACTTGCTGACGCTTCTCTGAACTCTTCTGTCTGTCTGACTTCAAATTTTGCTTTCGGAACGAGATTAAATAAGTTTTTCAATTGCGGCTGCATCTTTTTTTCAATGGCACGATACGCTTCTACCACTTCACTATCTTTCGTGAAAGGCATGAATTGCTTATCAGTGTGAATAAAATGAAAGAACTCTTTCAACGTGCCTTTGAATCCGGTTTCGGACTTTACTCTTTCCATTTCACTACGGATCCTTGCAACTTCTTTTTCACCGATTGCATAGATCTCATCAGGAGTCAGATCAGTAGTTGTCCAGAATTTCGCCAGATATGCATACATCTCTTTTCCTCCCGGTACTTCAGAAATTCCTGTTGATGTACGGCATACCGGTAAATAATCCGTTTTTATAAATGAATGCAGTTTCTCATAAGAAAAAACTACTTCATTCATGATAGCAGTTTTATAGAGATCCGTTAGTCTCTTTTTATCCTGCTCTGAAAAATCAGCTGGGAAATTTTTGATAGGTCCCGCGAATACACTTTGCATTGGATCCTTTACAATTATACCTTCTAATTGCGGTAAAACTTTTTCCATCAGGACTTTCGACTGCACAATTCCCTGCGCCATTCCACGCTTCATGTTACTGATCATTGTATCCACATATGATGTAAAATCATGGATACGTCCGAGAAAATTATCGTAATCCTTTACTGTTTTAAATGGCTGATTTCCGGAACCGGAGCCAAGCACAGGAAAACTAAGATGCATACTCCAAAACTGATTTATAGGCACAAGGTTATCATTAAAAGAAAGTCCTTTGATCTGCATATCCATTTCATACTGCATAACATCGAAACTCAAAACAGACTGACCTGTCAGTTTTTCTCTGTCTATCTCGCTGAACTTTGCCTTGTATTCAGTAAAGAAATTTCTGAGAATGGTCCGGTATGAATCACTGATGTCAACCGGCAGTGTGTCATTATACCTTGCATCTGCAATTGCAGTTGCTTCAAGCGGAAACAGCTTTAAACGGTTTTCATAATATTCATGCAACAAACTGTCAAGTCTGCCATTTGAATTTTCCATTTTTGTTTCTTTAGGATTACTGCATGATATAAATGCAGAGATTGCTACGACAGCAATGAGTATTGTTTTCATTGAAAGGTTGCATAAAGTTTACACGAAGTAAAAAAAAATTAAAAGATGTAAAAGTTAAATGCTGTTAAATAAATAAAATATTTTTTGCACGGCCCTTAAGGGCCGTGCAAAAATTATTTTATTTATTTAACCATTGCGCCATCATACATCTTTTCTCGCATCTCTTTCACCCTTTCATCTTCCAGATATTCATCATAAGTCATCGATTTGTCTATGACTCCATTTGGAGTTAATTCGATGATCCTGTTTGCAACTGTATGCATGAATTCATGATCATGCGATGTAAAAAGAGCTACATGCTTCCAGTCTTTCAGGGCATTATTGAAAGCGGTGATCGATTCAAGATCGAGGTGATTGGTTGGTTCATCCAGAATAAGACAATTTGCATTTGTAAGCATCATTCTTGAAACCATGCAACGGACTTTTTCTCCTCCCGACAATACATTTGATTTCTTCAGTGACTCTTCTCCACTGAAAAGCATTTTACCTAAGAAGCCGCGGATATATGTTTCGTCCTTATCTTTTGAATACTGGCGCAACCAGTCGATCAGATTAAGATCACTGTTAAAAAATTTTGAGTTGTCGTTTGGTAAGTATGAGCGAGTGATCGTCGTTCCCCATGTAAAATCTCCACCATCCTGCTTGTCTTCGCCATTCAGGATCTCAAAGAAAGTTGAAAGTGCTGTATGATCTCTTGATATTACTGCCACCTTATCCCCTTTCTTCAAGGTAAAAGTTATATCGTTGAATAGAACCTGACCATCGTTTCCGGATTTGGAGAGATGTTCAACTGATAAGATCTGATCTCCGCAATCACGTTCAGCTTTAAAAATAATTCCGGGATATTTTCTTGTTGATGCCTGAATGTCGTCGATGACCAATTTCTCAAGCAACTTCTTTCTGCTTGTTGCCTGACGTGATTTAGATGCATTCGCACTGAATCGTTCAACAAACTCCTGGAGCTCTTTTCGTTTGTCTTCTACTTTCTTATTCTGATCTGATCGCTGACGTAATGCCAGTTGACTTGATTCATACCAGAAAGTATAATTACCCGTATATAATTTTATTTTATTGAAATCGATATCTGCAATGTGTGTACAAACTGCATCAAGAAAATGCCTGTCGTGAGAAACTACAATAACTGTGTTCTGAAAGTCAGCAAGAAAATTTTCCAGCCAAGAAATTGTTTCTACGTCAAGATCATTTGTTGGCTCATCGAGCAGAAGTATATCCGGATTTCCAAACAATGCCTGTGCAAGCAGAACTCTTACTTTTTCCTTACCGCTTAACTCACCTAATAATTGTCCATGAACTTCTTCTTTGACACCTAAGCTACTCAGCAAACTTGCAGAATTACTTTCTGCATCCCAGCCATTCATTTCCGCAAACATGTGTTCCAGTTCTGCAGCACGGTTTCCATCGGCATCACTGAAATCTTCTTTGGCATACAGAGCGTCTTTCTCATGCATGACTTCCCACAACTTTTTATTTCCGATCAGAACAGTATCAATTACCTTTTTATCGTCGAATTCGAAGTGATTTTGTTTCAAAACACTCATACGTTCTCCGGGAGTGATCGAGATCTGGCCGGTTGCCGGATCAATTTCTCCTGACAAAATCTTTAAAAAAGTCGATTTCCCCGCTCCATTGGCGCCAATTACGCCATAACAGTTGCCTGGTGTGAATTTAATGTTGACGTCGTCGAATAAAACCCGCTTTCCGTATCGTAATGAGATGTTTGATGCTGCAATCATTGATTTTCTTCCTTTAAAAGGGCTGCAAAGGTAGTGAAAATCAAGGGCAAGGACAAGAAAGCTCCTTCCTAAATTTAAAATTTAACTTGCTATTTCTCTGACTATCGAAAAAAGATCAGTTATTAAAAAAATTTATTGTGGCGCCAAGACCACTGCTTTCACTGAGATCAATTCTGCCTGATTCGCCATATGCGATTCCGCCTTCAACCGGATCCTCACTGAACATTAAAGGAGTATCAAAATCAAAATACTTAACTTTTTCACTGCACATAGCAAGGTGTGCCGAAGCAGTGAATCCAAGTCTTGATTCAAGAAATCCTCCTACCTGAACGTCAATATTATTTTTTTCACAAAGTCTTAAGATCTTTAGTGCCTTAAATATGCCGCCTGACTTTCCAAGTTTAATATTGAAAAGATCACACGCTTTTATTTTTATAAGTCTTGCTGCATCCAAATGATCGCAGCAGGATTCGTCTGCCATAATTGGTATTTTACTTGCTGCTTTAATTTCCGGAAGATCTAAAAAGTTTTGTTTCAATACCGGTTCTTCGCAATGCTGAACATTCAAAGAACTTAGTTCATTCAGAATATAAATTGCATCTTCTTTACTCCAACCCTGATTTGCATCAATGCGAATTGGGATTGAGTTTCCAACAGACTGACGAATGGATTTCATTCTGAAAATATCCTCCTCCGGCGAACCGCCTAATTTTACTTTTATTACAGGATAGCCGGCATCAAGAATTTTTCGTGCATCAGCAGCCATCTTCTCTGCTGAATCGATGCTTACAGTATAATCAGTGTGGATCAACTTATCCTTTTTCCCACCTAAAAATTTATACAACGGAAGTCCGGCAGATTGAGAAGCAATATCATATAAGGCAATATCAAAAGCACTTTTTATGGAAGTGTTGCCGAAAATTGCTTTATCCATCAAGGTCACCAACTCTTCGATCTGAAGCGCATTCCTGCCGATAAGAATTTCCGACAGCAATTTCCCGATAACGATACAGGTTTCAGCAGTCTCGCCATGAATTGTCCTGAACGGACTGCATTCTCCAAATCCGGTTATGCCGCTTGATGTAGTTATTTTTACAATTACATTGTCAGCATAATCAAGTCGGCCAAGTGAAATAATAAAAGGTTCACGAAGTTTTACCTTAAGTGGCAATACTTCAATCGAACTTATTATTTCTGTCTGCATGATCAGTAAACAATAATTTTAGAGTATTGGATTGAGCCCTTTGAAATTTCTTTCAGAAAATAAGTTCCCTGAGCAAGGCCATTCAAGTCAAATTCTACAGTTTCGTTTGAAGAGCCTGATTTCATATCTATTGATTTTCCATCAGTACTTACAAGCCAAAATTCTGAATTTGCAGTTGATGATCTTACGTATAAACGATCATGAACAGGATTTGGATAAACAGTTAACGACTCTTTTGAAACATCAGAAATGCTGCTAAAGATCATATCGTTTACAAAGACAGGTATGGAAACATTTTGCTGTCCGCTTCCGCCAACTTCAGCAAGATGAAATGATAAGAATGCACGAACAGAATCCGTTGTTGACGACAAGTAGTGCATTACAATATTGTGTGCTTCGCCGGGCTGGAGTGTTGTATTTGTATTACCTGAAGTAATTGACAATTCCGCAGGATGTGTTAATTGCACATTTGAAATATCTATTGCAGTATTCCCATTATTAACTAATACATAGTTGAAATCTGCAGCAGTATTTGAAGGAACAAAACCATAAATAGCGGTATCCTGTGTAAGGTCATATGAAAAAACCCTTTGTTCTACAGAAGTAAATATGATTGAACGGATCCTTTCTAAAAATTGCGGATAGTCTACAAAAGGATTTCTGTTATGTTGTACAGACTCAATATCATCCACCCGGACCCTGTCTCTGTCTGTTACAGGAAAGTTGTTGTACCAGTTTCTTAAAACTGATTCCTGAGTTGCATCAAGGAAATTGGAATAATTCTGATAACGTAAAACGAAATAGAACATCGCCCTTGCCACAACACCTTTTTGTTCGTCTCTCGGTTCAAAGAAAGTATTTGTTGCTGTCGAACCACCGTTTGACCATGTCGGATTAGTGACCTCCGCAAAAGGATTATCGCCACGTGTACTATTTGCAGCATCATCAGTCGGAAAAAGGTGATGCAGATCGGATTTCATTGGCTCTGCACTTGCAAACAATGATTGCGGCCAGGTATGTTCTGTATTGAAATTATCATTTGTCTGGCAATCGGTGCGATCAATATAACCAACAGCAAGCCTTCCGGTATAAACACATTCAAGAGTATTCTGACTTGCGCCCTGACCATTCACTCTCTGGTTATCGATCGACATGAACATTTCATCACGTGCATCATTATAACCAAGTGAAACATATCCGGCACCTGTTATGTTATGGATCTGAGTTTTCAAAGCTTCTTCCGAAGTATTCTCTGTAGCTGCATAATAGCCTTTAGAATATCTTCCTTGTCCGATAAGGTCTACACTTACATAACCTCTCAATCCATTATTCTCAATAACCATTTCTGTATTGTGCAAAATATTATGGCGCGGAGAAAACTTGATCCAGTTGGTTTGCGAACCTCCGCCGGGAATTGTAAAAGATGAAGTAAGCTGTGATGAAAACGCAGGTTGTCCGTATGTAGTATAGAACTTAATTCCTGTAACTGTAATACTATTTGAAGTAGGGTTCTCTATTGTCAGCAACAGACTATCAGGTGCGTTCTCATATGCAACACCGAAATTCAATTGCTGGAAATTTACTGTCAGACCCTGCCCTTTTAAAAGAGCCGGTAAACAAAATAAGGCTGCAACAAGCAGCCTTACTGATATTTTTCTTGAATGATTCATTTAATGTTTTTAACAATACATGTTATTCTTCTGTTACTTCGATCTTATTGATCTCGTCACCCTGACGAATTGCATCGATCACTTCAAGTCCGTCTACAACTTTTCCAAAGCATGTATGGTTTCTGTCAAGATGAGCTGTATTTGTACGACTATGGCAAATGAAAAACTGTGACCCACCGGTGTCTCTTCCTGCATGAGCCATACTTAAAACTCCACGATCATGATATTGATTTCCGCCATCCAGTTCACATTTGATCTTATATCCAGGTCCACCTGCTCCGGTACCATCCGGGCATCCACCCTGAACTACGAAATTCGGTATCACACGGTGAAATGTCAATCCATCATAATAGCCCTTTTTTGCTAAATCGATAAAATTCTTAACTGTTTTCGGGGCGTCTTTATCATAAAACTCCACCTTCATATTGCCTTTGTCTGTGTAAATTGTTGCTTTTGTCATTTTTTTGATCAAATTGGGTTGCAAAGGTAATGATTTGCACCTTAATGTTATGCAGACGGGTAGAAAAAAACCAATGCCGGATCTATTCATTCCCTGAATATTTAAAGTTTAAAACGACTTCCGGGAATGATCGATTTCCTTCAATGTGTTTACACGTCTAATTGTAAATTTCGCCAAAAAGTGAAAAGAAACCGATTCTAATTGACATAAAAATTATAGTTTTATATCCTGAATATCATTCAAAGAAACCCCTCATGAAAAGATCCATACTCCTGATTGTTTTTCTGTTCACCATTTTAATTTCAAATGCCCAGGTAGCATCGATTAGTCCTTCGAGTGCTTTCCGCGGACAAACATTGACCACGACAATTACGCTTACAAATGGAGTATTGTTTAATAGCTCTCCATCGCAAGGTCTGAATGATATTTATTTGCAGCAAGGTGCTACGACAATTTATACCAATGCATTTAACATTGGAAACTGGTCTTCAATTCCATTTTATCCATATTTCGGTGATGATTTCACGACAGATTTCACTATTCCTGCCGGAGCACCATTCGGATGGTATGATGTTCACGTGATCACCTATGACAATACAATGCCTTGGTTAGGCTCAATACCTGTTGATAATGTATTAGCTAATGGTTTTTTAGTTCCACAGATAAACTCTTGTCCGGTTCCTACCGGTGTTTCCATTTCATCAATCACAAACACAACTGCTGTTGTGAATTGGGTGAGTCCAACTGTTGCCGACACTTTCCGGATCAGATATAGAGCCATCGGTGCAAATTATTTATACAAAGATGTTGCAGGTTCCGGGGGCCTTACAAGCACAACTCTTTCGAACCTTACACCCGGTACAATTTACGACGTTGACATCAGTACCATCTGTAATGGCGCTATCAGTAGTACGTACAGTGTTCCTGTTGCAACATTTACTACAGGTACGACAGTAGTTCCATGCATCCGTCCTAATGGAATTACTTCAAGTGCTGTAACAAATACTACTGCAACCATACAATGGACAAATTATGTTTCTGCAGACACTTTCAGGATCAGATATGCTGAACAGAATACGATCAATTATCATTACATCAATTCAACATCACCGATTCCGCATACTGTTGCATTGTCGAATCTGAATCCTGCTACTACTTATACAGTTCAGATAAGTTCTATCTGTAGCGGAATCAGCAGTGGGTACAGCGCACCTTATAATTTCACAACTACCTCCACTCCTATCAACTGTGGCCGGCCATATGGTGTAGCTGCAAGTGCTATAACAAATGTTTCTGCTAATATCAGCTGGTCTAACTTTATTGTCGCTGATACTTTCAGGATCCGCTACACTGAATTGGGTTCAGGAAATAATAGGTATGTGAACGTAAATGGTGCATTGCCACATAATTTCACTCTTACAAATCTAGCTCCTGCAACTACTTATAATGTTCAGATCAGTTCTATCTGTAATGGAATAAGTTCCGGTTATTGTCCGGTCTATTCTTTCGTTACCGTATCGACTCCGATAGCATGTGTACGACCATGGGGACTGAATTCTTCAAACACTACCAACACAAGTATTACACTTAGCTGGTCACCTTATGTTACAGCCGACACGTTCCGGATCCGCTATGCAGAATTTGGAACCGGGAATTATCAATACCTCAATGTAAATGGTTCAGGCGGCAGTAGTGTTGTGATCAATAATCTTGAAGCAAACAATCTCTATTTATTCCAGGTAAGTTCGATCTGTAGCGGAGTAAGTTCAGGATACAGTACAGCGGGATTATTTGCAACATTAAATATTCCTGTGTCTTGTGCGCGACCACATCATCCATCTGTTTCAAATATCACAAATGTTTCTGCATTGATCAGCTGGACAAATCTTGTTAGCGCCGACACCTTCAGGATCAGGTACGCTGTACAGGGAACGACAAATTATCAATATTTCAATCAGCCGGGTACTTCAGGAAATTCTGCAACCATAACCGGTTTATATCCGAATACAACTTATACTTATTCTATCAGTTCAATCTGTACAGGATCTTCATCAGGGTATTGCAGTGCAAATAATTTTACGACTTCTGCTGTACCTATTGCATGCGTTATTCCAACAGGTCTGGCAACATCAAATATCACCAACAACTCTGCCGATGTCAGCTGGACACAATATGTTTCAGCAGATACATTCCTGATCCGGTATTCAGTAAATGGCACAACAAATTATCTATGGAAAAAAGTTCCCGGAACAGGTGGTAATGGAACTACGCTAACAGGTCTTGCTCCGAATACGACATATCAATGGCAGGTGAGATCAGTTTGTATTGCGAGTCCATTATCAAGTTATTCTGCGCCTGAAGTCTTTGGAACTCCATTACGGATAAGGAAGCCTGATGTAACTGAAAACATGATCAGCGTATATCCGAATCCTGCAATTGAAAAAGTTTCTGTAAGTGTTGACAGGTTATCTGAGGGAGGTCTGAACTCCATGATTATGATCTACGATCTCTCCGGAAGAATAATGCTAGAGAAAGAAATAAACATTATTTCAGGAAAAAATATTTTCGAAATCGACATTGAATTCCTGAATGCAGGAATGTATGTGATGAAGATCGGGGATGAAAAAGTTCTGCTGAATAAACAATGATATAAGGTTGAAAAAATAAACACTAAGTCCACTAAAGTTTGTCGCATCTGCACCTCGCTGTGCTCATGTGACAAATTTTAGTGGACTTAGTGTTTTATGATCTCCTTAGAAAATACTACTCACTTATTTTCCTGAATTTATCTTCTCCCGGAATTCGCTCCATCTCTGTCCCAAAAGGCATTTTCAGATAATAGATAATTGCTTTATCGTAATTTGCAATTGTATTGACATCATAGATTCCTGAATTTTCCGGATTGTCGACATAATCCTGTTCTTCTGTGCCTGATAGAAATCTCCAGCCACTATCATCTTCTTCTTCCGGTTCTTCCCTATACATATATCCGACAGGCAAACCATCGACAGTGATCTTGTCTGAAGCAAGACAATAGCCCATTTTAGCTACGAGATCTTCATTTGCTCCGGCGCTCAGCTTATACTTTTTTTCTGCCATTTCAGTTTTCTAAAAATATTATTTCACACGTTTTACTTCCACCAACCAGTCAAACGGATAAGGCTCACCCAACCATGAAGGCGGGTTATCGAATTCGGTTGACCAATCGTATTCTACACGGTCGATCTTTTCGACAGCGAATTTATCAGTATTAAAGAATGAAAATAACTCTGTGAACGAATAATGTTTTGTAAGAATATCATTGATCTTAAAAACCCCCTGCATGATGTGC
>JBMQEM010000006.1:0-2663 GCA_049363815.1 Bacteroidota bacterium | reverse complement strand
GTCACCTTCTATGGAAAACGTGATTATGTACAGCGATATGCCAATGGAAGAAATGTCAAAGGATCCAGACTTTCCTAAAAAATGGATGTTTGGTATGGCGATGCTCCTCAAAAAAGGTCTGCATATAAATATGATTCCTGACTTAACCCAGTGGCAAGCCACTGGGGTTTCATTGACGGAGTTCTAGTGTCTGCGTACATCGCAAGGACTTTGGCAGACACATCTGTTCCGGAGCAACAAAACTCGCGAACAAGCAGTCCTACGACCACATTTGTGTCGATTCGATGGAACTGAATCTTCACATTCGCGTTCTCTGGGCCACAAGATCTCCCAGATGGATACTAAGTCAAATACCCGGGGCTATGAAATTAAACGGTACGAATACCGGAATTCATAATCTTTTTTCTTGAATGAATGATTTCTTCAATCATGTTCTTTTCTTTTTGATACATAGTGGCAAAATTAGATCGACATTTTAGTTTGTTGATCTGTGTATAAGTTTTATTAATACAATACAGTAAATAAGAGGAATACCAGTCTCTTTGAACTTTTGTTCCATCTGTCAGATGATACATTCGCTGTGACAATTTCTTTGGAATGTAACTATCTGATGTGTGATCGTACTGACTGGCACGATATAAAATCGGTACCTCAACATACATCCCACCTGTTGATTCAAAAAGCTGTTTTGCCTTTGCCTGCAGGTAGCCGGGGCAACGATTTTTTATGGATCTTCCGAAGCGCTTTTTTCGCTTCATTCGTCCATTCTTATCGACCGGATTCTCTGGATTTGCTCTTTTTTGTAGTTTCTTTGCATTTGGCGGTTCTGTGATAAAACAGTCTCCCAAGGATCGAAGATGATTGACCTGCTCACGGATTGCCAGTGCTCGATTTTCTGCTGCAATCCGACACAATTCCTGATGTCTTTGTTTCAACTTCTGGTATCGTTTTGAAAAGTTCCATTGCTTGTGACCTTTCTTAACGGTACCATTTTCGTTGTAATGATTCGGATTCATCGCCCTTCGGGATCGTTCCATTGCTCGCAGGATCAAAGCCTCCTGTCTTTCCACATGCTGAATTGAATTTCCTCTTTCTGCCAGATTTTCAAGTCCCACTTCGGTATTGGAAGTGTAGGCGATTGTCTGCGTTCCGATATCACATCCAATATTTCCTTTTCCATAGTAATGTCTTGGTGTGCTGTCTTTTCTTCTTTTTGAGATTGCTTTTCCTTCAACTGTTATATGTACATAGACGCGAAGCCGTCCGCGAATCTTTTTACAGACGAGGGAAGCAAAACACGGTCTGTAGGTATCCGTAATAATTCCTTTTGACATCTGATCCACCGCATGAGCATCCTGTAGTTCTGGTTCTGCCAAATATGCAAGAATTGCTTTTTCTTCATCCCAAAGCCACAAATCCTTTGCTTTATATTTACAGGGAATTGTAACTTTTCCGTACTTCACAATCAGCCCTGACTGAGAAGAATCAATGACAAGCCCTCGTGTGGATTGTTTTGCCCGAATCTCCGGAAGATCGCCGCGCTTTTTGAAATGTAACTTTCTTCCGCTCGAATACAATATCGCTTCAATCGCAGCCCAAATATCTTCTGCACGGGAGAGAGCAAAGATGCTTTGAAGATGATACGTTTCTTTTAATTCCATCATTTTGGTCCGGCAAAAATCCCATGTCACCTGATAAGACTCTCTCATCTGATTCATTGAATTGGTAATTTCAGCGCGTTCCTTTTTCAGGTGATTCAGCTTTTGTGTTTCCTCATCTGATAGAACTTCTTTCTTTTCCAGTGCATGGATTGGATCCGATACTTTTCCATACAGTTTCTGCAAGGCACGATATCTCTTTGTGCGCAAAAGCTGCTCCAGATTTCGTTCCATAATACCGAGGAGTTCATTTCCACATTGGCGCAGATGGTCGGCATCCGAAAAAATGCGTCGCTTTTCATCTTCGCTTATATCAGCTTCAAACACAACAACATGTCGATTTGATTTTTTATGGAACTTACGCAATGCTTTTTGATATTCGTCTGGCTCCTGCTTTTTCCGAATCGCCATAAAACTCCTTTCTTTCCCGGTAATCAACTTAGGAATCTATCGATTGCTTTTTCTTATTAATAGTGAATATATACTCCTCATTACTATAATTAGTATATCATACTTTACAAGAAATCACAAACACGAAATTGATAATTGCCTGTATAATAATTCGACAAAATTCGACATCATTGTCTAATTATTCAACAAATTTTCTTAGCCTGCTAACTGACTTTTATAATTGGTAAGAATTAGAATCGTTTAACGTCAGGCTCTCCAGACGACAGGATGTTTCATTTGATAGTTACAATGGTTATTACTATGATATTCATTGTCAGTCACGTTCTTCATCCGTCAACTGGCATTTTCCTTTAATTTCTCAATGTGCAAGTTCAAAGAATGTGATTTTTTCCCGATTTAATAGCATAAATTTTTTAATTAAATGTACCTTTTATGTTGTTAGATCTGTAATGTGTATTCAGAAGATATCGACATTAAAGATTTAGAAAAATATTTCTTGGCTTCATCCCAGGGGCAAGCCCCTGGGTTTTCGCCTAAAAATTTTATAACCTGTTATAGGATTTTTCTATAATTGTACACAGATAACCTTTTCTT
>JBMQEM010000005.1:0-10843 GCA_049363815.1 Bacteroidota bacterium | reverse complement strand
CCACGTAAAACTTTTGCACTAGTTACCTTACCGTCTTTGTCAACGACAAACGTTACATATACACGACCCTGAATATTGTTTTCTTTAGCTATTGTCGGGTATTTAATATTCTTACTTAAATACTCCATCAGTTTATCTTCTCCACCCGGAAATGATGGTGGTTCTTCAACAAACTGGAAAATTTTTCCTTCATCGGGATCTCCAACAATTGGATCTTCCGGAATGTCAACGATATCTTCGCCCTCTTGTGTTACCGTACTTACCTGAACTTCTTTTACTTCGTCCTGAGTTGGCGGAGGTTCAACAACCTCTTCATCCTTTACAACTTTTGGCGGAGTGAATTTGATTGTCTGCTGAACCGGTGGCGGCGGAATTACCGGCGGTGGTGGTGGAGTAGACTTGTCAATTGGTGGTGGTTCTGCAAGTGTTATTGATTCTGTGATCGCAGCATCTCTTGTAACAACAACTTTGTTGATGTAAGCAACGATCATTGGAATGGCAATAGCTAATCCAAGACCCGTAATAGATGCGATCATCGCAATCACAATGCGTTTCTGGTATTTCTGACGTAAAACATAACCGCCGTATTCTTTGTTGCGGCCTTCAAAAACCAGATCGTTCCTTTCGGGACTTACTGCATTCGACCAGTCAAATGATACTTTCATCCTTACTAATTATTTAGTGTTTTTAACCAGTTCCTTTTCTGACTCTGACAGATCTACAATCGCATAACGCGCAACGTTACAGATCAGCATTTCATCTAAGATATCTACCAGGTTATTATATTTTGATGTCTCATCAGGTTTGATAAGAACGATCAGCCCTTTTTTCTCAGCATTTTTAACTGCTGCTTTGTGTGCTTTAATTACTTCTTCTTTGTCTTCGATCAATCCGCGTTTTACTGAATCCTCAACTGCTTTAACCTGATTGTTAACAAGAGCGTTTTTCTCAAGTAATATTTTGTGAATACTGTTCTCTCCTGTCTGAGAAAACGTTGCCATACTTGTCACAGGCGGTTGTGCCGGATCTTCCTGACCGAAATACCAGATCACTTTATTGTCTGCAGTAAGAATCACAGACATCGTTTGAGAGGCCGGCACCTTGGTTCTGTCTTCGTCTTTCACTTCATCTTTCACCGGCATGGTAATGTCCATGGTCTTCGGTTTAGAGAATGTTGTAGTCATGATAAAGAATGTAAGCAGAAGAAAGGCAAGGTCAACCATTGGAGTCATATCGACGTGAGTCGACGACTTCTTCGCGCGAACCTTCTTGTGCTTGCCCCCTTTATCGGAGCCTTCTTGTTGTTGTACTTCTGACATTATCCTTTTTGACTAAACAGATTATTATTTTGCCGCTTCCGGAGCACCTTCCAAATTGGTGATGAGTGCGAACCGGTTTGCTTTATTATCCTGTAAAATTGAAATCACTCTTTTGATCGTTGGGATGTCAGCTTCACGATCGCCTTTGATCGCAAGACTGAATCTTGGTGCTGCTTTACGTGCTGAATTCACCCAGATCGCAAGTTCGTTATTGGTAGAGTCGATTGGAATTCCTTTTGTTTCGGCATTCATTATTTTCCGCTCTTCATCACCGGCAGTAAGATATTTCTTCAAATCTTTCATCGGCATTCCGATAGAAGAAAGGACGGAAAATCTCTTTTTTTCTTTCTCATCAAAAGTCATGTTAAAGTGACTTCCCAGACGATCAAGAATATCTTTACGGATCTGCTGCCCTTCAACATTGAAAAACACCCGGCCTTTACCATCGATCGTAAGCATTAAAACACCTTTATCGGGTAGTGGAATCTGGCTTACAGAAGATGGCTGGTCAACAATCACCGGTTCATCAGGGCGAAACTTCGTTGTTAACATGAAAAATGTAACAAGAAGGAAAGCCAGATCAACCATTGGCGTCATGTCCAGGGATGGACTCTTTTTGGCTATTTTTATTTTTGGCATCGGTAACTTAAAATGAAGAGTCGTTTACTTTTCGAATTCCATAAATGAAATCGAATTAGTTTCTATTACGCGCAGCGAACGATTGAACGATACTGTAACCTGCTTCATCGATACCATAAGTGATGTTATCGATCTTGCTTGTAAACAAATTATAGAATACGATTGCTGTAGCAGACGACAATACACCAAGAGCCGTGTTGATAAGGGCTTCAGAGATACCGGTTGAAAGGGCTACTGCATCCGGAGCACCTGCTGTTGCAAGAGCCTGGAAGGCTTTGATCATACCCATTACCGTTCCTAAAAGTCCCAGTAGTGTTGCGATCGAAGCGATCGTTGAGATGATAACAAGATTTTTTGAAAGCATTGGCAACTCAAGAGTCGTTGCTTCTTCCAGTTCTTTCTGGATAGCAAGGATCTTGCGCTCTTTGTCAAGTTCTTTGTCTGTTTCCATCATGCGGTATGCATCAATCCCTGCTGATACAACATTGGCGATCGAGCCACGTTGTTTTGCACATTCTGCTTTTGCAGCATTCAAATCACCATTCGCCATTGCTGAACGAACTTTCGAAATGAAAACATCAATACGTCCTGTACCTTTTGATTTACCAATGGTAATGAAACGCTCAATTGCAAAAGTGATACATGTAAGAAAGCAACAGATCAATACTGGTACAAGGATTCCTCCTTTATACATTGTTGCCAAAAGATTTCCATTCAACGGGCCTTTTTCTGTATCGCCACCTTCAAATCCGGCAGGATTACCCATGACAAATTTCCAGATCAAAAATCCGATTAAGAGTGAAATTGGAATTACAAGAATCGAAAATAAGGCTTGAACGCCATTTCCACCTTTAGATGCTGTGTTGCTCATGATTGTACTGTTAGTTATTGGTTATGGGATTGATTATAGACTCGGTTAAATATTCTTTTCCATAAAAAATTATTCAAGTGAATAGTTTTTCCGGACGACAATAATAGGAAATTCTGATTAATTCCAAAAAGTATACTTACGATTTAACCGTAGCCTGACAATTAAATATTCTACAGGAACTCCCGGGTAACGACTAAAACGCATTAAAACCTCTTTTTATTCGGAACCAATAAATCATACCGCAGCTTTATGCCCGCTCACCTGAAATACGGCATTTCGGCCCAATCAGATGTAATAAAACTGTCTGGTCCACAGCTTTTTTACTTAATGCTTTAGCTTTTAACCGGTTGCTTCTTCTGTGAACTAAAGAAGTCCTGTAATTACTCCCGGAAATATGCCCAATGCTAAAGCAAGTATACCGGCAATTACAAGAACGATCTTATAGCCTCCGCTAAATTGCATTTCTTTTTCATTGCCCTCTCTGAACATGGCAATGATAATTCTGAAATAAAAATACACGCCAATCAGGGAGCCGATTATTGCAACCAACACTAAAAGGGTCAATTTGTTTTCCATGGCCGCCACGAAGATGTAGTATTTAGCGAAAAATCCGGCAGTTGGAGGAATTCCTGCAAGAGAGAGCATGGAAATAACCGTCATTACCGCTAAAAAGGGACTCTTTTTCGCAAGCCCGTGGAATGATTCTATAGAATCGTTTCCTGTTGAGCTACTTACCATCAACAAAATTGTAAATGAAGCGATTGAAGATACTGAATAAGCAAAGGCATAAAAGAGAAGCGCAGAACTTGCTGCAGTATTCATTGCAACGATTGCCATGATCATATAGCCTGCATGTGCAATGCTGGAATAGGCTAGCATTCGTTTCACATTCGTCTGATATACTGCTGTGATGTTACCTATCAGGATGGTCGCTGCAGATATAATGATCAATATCGTCTGCCACACGCTTGCCATTGCGGAAAAAGTGTGCATGAACAACCGGAAGAATGCTGCTATCGCTGCCGTCTTTACAACGGTAGACATAAAGGCTGTTATTACTGTTGGTGCGCCCTGGTAAACATCCGGTGCCCAGAAATGAAATGGTGCGGCAGAAACCTTGAATACCATTGCAATCATGATCAAAAGAATTCCCATCAATAACATAACCGATGAGTTCATGTTGCCGGACGAGATCTGCGTTGAAATAACATCCAGGTCAAAGCTGCCTGTAGCGCCGTAAACCAGAGTGATTCCGAATAGCAGAAATCCTGTAGCAAACGAACCCATTAAAAAATATTTGAATGCCGATTCATTTGATGCGAGACTTCTTTTGTTGCTACCGGCAAGAATGTACATTGCAATAGACAGGATCTCTATTCCAAGGAACAACATGATCATGTTGTTGAATGAAGTCATAAGAACTCCGCCGGTAAGCGCAAACAGGATAAGTGTAAAGTGATCACTTTTACTTGTTTCATCGAGGAAGAATCCGGGAGATACGATGAACCATAAGAATGTTATTCCAATCAATACCGCTGTAAATGCAAGTGAAAAATTATCTACCTGCATCATGTTGTTGAAATAGGTAACATTCGTTCCCCAATCAAGAATGGTTGTAACCAATGCGGCAGCTAGTCCCAAAAAGACAACAGGCAACAGGGTCTTTTTGATCCTGAAGATTTCTGAAAACAAACCGAAAACTCCGATTCCGGCAATTATTAAGAGCGTATTCAATGTTGTGTTTTTATTTCAATGTTGTTGCCGTCTGTATTGAAAGCTTCAGGGCTTCTATAGCCGGACCTGAAATTTCAAGAAATGGCTTTGGATAGATTCCGATCCAGAAGATCATAATGACGATTGGTATCAGTACTGCTTTTTCTGTTATGCTTAACACAGCAAAGTGTTTTGTTGCAGATCTGACTTCACCAAGAGATATTTTTTTGTAGGCATTCAGCATATATACAGCGCCGAGGATAATTGTAAGTCCTGCAAAAGCTGCCATTATCTGGTCGTACTGAAAGATTCCGTTGATCAGCAAGAACTCTCCCACAAAACCATTTGTAAGCGGCAATGCTACCGATGCAAGCATGATGATCATAAAATAAGTAGAGAAAGCCGGCGCATTTGTTCTAAGGCCACCAAGTTCGTCGAGTTTTCTTGTTCCTGTTCTTTGCTCGATCATATCAGCAATGAAGAACAAACCAACAACGTTGATACCATGGCAAAGCATTTGAATAACGCTTCCGTGTAAACCCTGAAACGTAAGACTGAATACTCCTGCAGAAATTAATCCGACGTGAGCAATTGAAGAATAGGCGATCAATCGTTTAAAGTCATTTTGCATCCACGCAATGCATGATGCATATACGACACCGATAACAGATAAGATCATAACCAGATTTCCCCATTCAGCAACTCCGGCCGGGACAATTGGCAACAACCAACGCATTACACCAAACACTCCCATCTTCAGCATGATTCCTGAAAGCAGCATCGTGCCGGGGGCAGGTGCATCAACATATGTGTCGGGCTGCCAGGTGTGAAAAGGAAAGATCGGCATCTTAATGGCAAAGGCCAGAAACATTCCCCAGAAGATCAATGATTCGCTAGACGACGAAAGGTTCAGCGCATACAAGGCCTGAAGATCGAAACTGTGTGTTCCCGGAGTTTGTAACCAAAGATAGATCAATGTGACCAGCATGAGTAAACTTCCGGAAAGTGTATAGATGAAAAATTTCAGGGTGATCCGTAAACGATCTTTTCCGCCGTACATTAAACAGATCAGATAGATCGGAATCAATGCAAGTTCCCAGAAAATATAAAACAAGAATCCGTCGTATGCACTAAATACTCCAACCAATGCAAACTGCATGGTGAGAATAAGTCCATAAAACAATCCCGGAGATTTGTATTTATGATTGAATGACGAAAGTATGATCAGTGGAACAAGAAACGTTGTCAGCATTACCAGTAACAATGTGATTCCATCTATACCTATATGATAACTGATGCCAAGTTTTGTTATCCAGGAATAATTTTCCACAAACTGAATCCCGGCAGATGGTTCAAAGCGAAAGAAGAAACACAGTGAATACGCAAACTCTGCAATGGCAGCAGCGAGCGCTACTTTTTTTGCATTCTCTCCTGAGAAAACAGTAACAAGTGCCGCAATCAGCGGAAAGAAAATCAATAATGATAACATTGTTTACCAGCCGGAACAATTCTGTTTTCCGGAAATTTATTTAGAGTACCAGTTTAAATAATAGGATTGCAATAATTCCGAAAACCATTGCAAAGATGTAGAAGCCGACGCTTCCTGTCTGAACAAGGCGTAAGGTTCTTGAACCAAACACAACGGTCTTGTTCACAGAGTTTACCAGTCCGTCGATAATTTTTATATCAATGATCCTGTAAAAGATCTCACTTAATGCCCGAATTGGACGAACAATGATCGTATCATAAAGTTCGTCGATATAAAATTTGTTATAAGATGCTCTTGCGAAAAAAGATAACTGCTGCTCATGTGCTGCAGGAACTCCTTTCGAAGAAGAATATTTTTTTGCGGCAACAAAGAAAATTATCGCAAGTATGATCGTTGAGCTGATCATCAGTGTCCATTCAAATTTATGCGATGCTTCTGCATGAATAAAAGTGGAAGGGAATGTAAGGATCGGCTCAAGGAAATGATTCAGTGAATGATGTTCTGAAAACACTTCCGGCAATCCCATAAAACCACCAATTGCAGATAGTATTGCCAGAGCGATCAGTGGGATCGTCATTGATTTCGGTGACTCGTGCAAGTGGTGTTCCTGATCATGTGTTCCCCGGAATGAACCAAAGAATGTCAGGAAAAATAATCGCAGCATATAAACTGCTGTCATCAGGGAAGTGATAGCAAGCACCCAGAAGATCATTTTGTTCTGGATCCATGCCTTTGCAAGGATCTCGTCTTTAGAGAAAAATCCCGCCAATGGTGGACAACCAATGATTGCAAGTGTTCCTATCAGAAAAACAAAGTAGGTGATCGGTAAATTCTTTTTCAGGGAACCCATTTTACGAATGTCCTGTTCGCCGCTCATAGCATGGATCACACTTCCTGCAGCAAGGAACAACAAGGCTTTGAAAAAAGCATGTGTAGTTACATGAAACAGCGCAGTTGAATAAGCGCCAACTCCTAAAGCAACAAACATATAACCTAACTGGGAAACTGTTGAATAGGCTAATACTTTTTTAATGTCTGTCTGAGTAATGGCAATCGCTGCTGAGAAAATTGCTGTAGCTGCACCAATAATAGTGATCACCGACAACGTTGCCGGAGCGAGTGAATACAATACATTGGAACGAATGACCATGTAAATTCCGGCAGTGACCATTGTCGCAGCGTGGATAAGCGCCGATACCGGAGTCGGACCCGCCATTGCATCGGGTAACCAGGTGTACAAAGGGATCTGCGCACTTTTACCCATTGCTCCGATGAAAAGTAACATCGTAATTGCAATGATGACCGGCTGGTCTGTCGGAAATGCGCCGGCAGAAGGAAAAATGATGTTGAAGGAGGTTGTTCCAAAGGTTATGAAGATCAAAATGATTCCTAAAAGAAATCCGAGATCTCCGATACGGTTCATTATGAACGCTTTATTAGCCGCCTTGTTATATTCGGGATTCTTAAACCAGAATCCGATCAGTAAATAAGAACACAAACCCACACCTTCCCATCCGGCGAACATTACGATGTAATTTGAACCCAGAACGAGTAGTAACATAAAGAAAACGAACAAGTTGAGGTAAGAAAAGAATCGGGTAAAGGCCTCGTCTCCGTGCATATAACCGATTGAATATAGGTGAATTAAAAAACCTACACCGGTGATTATTAACAACATGACCAAGCTTAACTGATCGATCATGAATGAGAATGGAATTGCCAGAGTGCCTGAAGAGATCCAGTTGAAAAGATCCAGGGTTACCGGTTGTCCGTCAAACTGGGTGAAAATCGTAACCGAAACCACGAATGAAGCCAAGACCATTAAGGAGGCCAGGGTTCCGCTTACTGAATTGGGCATCTTCTTGCCTCCCAGACTGGTAACTAAAAAACCAACAAGTGGAAAGACGGGAATAAGCCACGCCAACTGAATCATGCGTTCTTTTTTCTAAATTTTCTACTCAAAAAACATTCTTTGAGCATAAATCCTGATGGATTTTATAAGATGGCAAAAGTATAATTTATTAGGAAATCAACAACGACTATAATCTTGCCGATCATTTAATATAGGTGAATGGGTTAACAATGACCTTGTGCAAGTTGGTATACATTGTCAAACAAAAAATCCCGCAACTGCGGGACGTTTTATTTTGTGTCTGGTCGTTAGGTGTTATTAACGGGTAACTTTTTCCTTCTGATCTTTGCCTGATTTCTGAAACGCTTCTTTTCGTTTCTCTTTAACCTCGTCAATTATTACTTTTTCTGTTGCATAAACCGCAAAGCCGTCTGCATTGTATTCTGACATAAATACATCAAGATCAAGCTTGTTTTCTACTGCAAGGTGTTCAATCTGACGGAAATATTCTCCTAATTGATTAAGGTCTTTCTTCTGTTCTCTGGACAATGACATAACTTGTGGGTTGTTAATGTTTACGTCAAATTTAACAGAATAAGCGTGTTCAAAGTTACGGCCAATGCCATACAGAAAACTTGGTTATGAACGGCAATTGTTAATAACGGTGGTTTACTTTTTCTCAATAACAAAACGGCAAGAGACGACCAGTTTTTTCAATCCGGTAGTACTGTCGATGTATTTGGCAGTAAAATTTCCGGCCAGTTCTCCTTTTGCTTCATCATACCGTAGAATTGTGATAACAGCCTCATCTGATTCACCCTGTATTTCATAGGTGTCTTTGTCTACCGATGGATTTGAGCCAAAAATTTCAATTGTCAGTTTCTGATGCGGGACCGGATCGCCGTCTTTGTCAATTTTGATCTTCTTCGTTCCTTTCATAACCGGAGTCTCAGCTGAAACAAGAACATTTCTTTTGCCGATCTTTCCGGAAAGGGTAAATGCAATAAAACCGGATTCATTATCGATGACCAGACAGTTGTCGGCACAAGTGAGAACAGTTATTACTTCTTCCTTAAAATTTTCTCCCCGTAGTGATATCATGTTTATTCCATCTTTCTGAGAAAAGCAGAATGACCTGGTAAACAAAAAAAATAATATTAATCCGGCTGTTTAAGTTCTCATGGCAATTGTATCTTGTACAAATATAAACTAAAAAGGGGGCAATCAATAATTGTGAATGCCCCCTTTGATTATACCGGAATTTGATTACTCGGTTTTGATCATCCTGATTGTTTCATTAAAATTATCATTCTGCAAATTCAGAATGTATACACCGGCTGAATAATCGGAGCCAATTGTAAATTCGTTTTCTGTTTCTGTTCTTGATTCAATTAATTTACCATCAAGATCAAATACTTTTATCTCAATTGCTTTATCATTTCCGTTTGTTTTTATTGTAAATGAAGAAGAGCTTGGGTTTGGATAGACCTTAAAATCGATTGAGCTGGTCGTTTCCTTCTTCATACGCAAACCAAAACAATCTACCTGACAATATTTTGAAATCTGCATGTCGACAGTTGCACCAAGGTGCCATGAAGATGCAACATAAACATCTTCTCCGGCAGTCACGGTAATATCGTTTACTAAGTTAGCGGGCTCTTCAACACCGCCAACGCTTGCATCTACCCATTGTAAATGACCGTCAATGCCGCTTGCTTTTGCTATCATATATCTGTTTCTTGGAACACTAATTCCGGCATAAACATTTGAATTTCCACCAAAGTAAATGTTGTTATTGATGTCAATGGTCATACAAACAGCTACTTCTTTCAGATCATCTTCATCACCATCCGGAGCATTTGGAAAAACGCTGAATATAAGTGCACCGGTTACAGAATTGAATTTCGAAACTTTCACCCGCTGTACTTCACCGGAAGGATTGATATTATAAAAATCAATATCGTTTCCAACTGTTACGACATTTCCATCGGGTCCGATCTGAACATCGACAGGAGAAAAACCTGATGGGCCTCCGGAACTTTCATAGGCTGTTGCCCACAGCATGGCTCCAACAGAACTAAACTTTACTACATGAAAGTCTGTACGCACAGGAATGAAATTATCATAATCTCCAACCACGAATAGTTGACCTGCATCATTTGCAACAATTTTATACACTACTTCATCACGAGCTCCCGCTGATGAGTATCTGATATTATAGATAACGGTGCTGTTCTTTTTAATTTTTACAATTCGATAATCATAATTACTTCCGGAGAGTGTTGTCGTTCCGCCGAAATAAATATTGTCGTTTATGTCGATTGACATATCAGCATTTTCGGAATTGCTGAGCAGATTAACATCGGCAATGTTTCTTGTCCAGTCAGTGGAACCGCTACCACGGTTAAGTTTTCTAACGCTAACTCCTGCAGAAGTAAGGTAGCTAATATATAGTCCGCTGCCGTTTCCAATTGCAAATTTCACCACGAAATTCGCATAGTTCTTGCGCCATCTTTCTCTTCCAATAGAATTGTATTTGATCAGAGTAAATGAAGACGATGAGTTTTGACACAAGACATAGATTGCCTGTGCATCATCTCTTTCAATTTGCTTAATGTTGGCGCTGCTTAAAAAAGTATTTGCAACATTTAAAGAAAGCAAGGTGCCAATTTCATCATAAGTAGATGTAACGATCTTTGATCCGCCGGGAAATTCAGAAACTCCGGTGAGATATTCAAAGCCGCCTTCGGTGGTAACGTGTAAGCCGCGATCATTTGCGCCTCCATTGTAACGTTCTGACCATTGACTGTCAATGGCCAACAGATTAGCCTTACAAAAAATTAAAGCCAGAAGTGTGAGAGTAATTTTAAGTTTTTTCATAGTGTGTGTGTTTAGATTTTAAAGCTATATAAATAACTTCAGTAATTCAAAGCGAAAAATAAATTGTGGAAAAAAGGGGG
>JBMQEM010000004.1:0-38017 GCA_049363815.1 Bacteroidota bacterium | reverse complement strand
CCTTATCTGCGTATTTTTCTGCGGAGATCTGCGGGAAAAAACAAAGTTTATTTCCAGTAAATTAACGCATATGAAGATGAAGATTTTAACTTTTGATCCCTGTAAGCTATCGCGAATGACTTCAAAAAACCCCCAACTTTTCCCATTTTTGTACGTTAAAAACCACCTGACATTCTATAGAAATCAATGTATTCCGTTTCTGCGTTTCCCTTTAATTTTAACAAAAGCAAATCAAAATTGCATCTAATCCGCTTTTTTTCAGCGATTTGGGTGGTTTTGCTTTTTTCCGGGATTTCTTACGGGCAATCAAAAAAGGAGCTTGAAAAGAAAAAGAGCGCAATTCAAAAAGACATAGAATATACTAATCAGCTCCTAAAGCAAACAAAAAAGAATAAGTCTGCTTCTTTGAATCAGTTGGTTACACTCAATAAAAAGATCTCTTACCGCTCCGAATTAATATCGACTATCAATACGGAAATCAGTTCGGTGGAAAATGAAATCGGTGAAGTAAGCACAAACATTGACTCTCTGAATTCACGTATGGTGAATCTGAAAAAGCAATATGGACAGATGCTTTATTTTGCTTACCGCAATCAGAGTACTTATTCCAAATTGATGTTTGTTTTTTCTGCTGAGAGTTTTAACCAGGGATTCAAGCGAATGCAATATTTGCGGCAGTTAAGTAAATATCGCCAGCGTCAGCATGATAAAATTGTGGAGACTCAGGATTCGCTCAATGGTAAAAAGACGAAACTTCAATCTGTACAGCAAGACAAAAAACAATTGCTCACCTCTCAGCAGCGTGAGAAGAAGCAACTCGATAAGGAGAAGAAAGAGCAGGTGCATATGCTCAACAATCTTACTTCACGTGAAAAAAGATTGCGTGCCGAATTAAAGGAGAAAGCCCGTCAGGAACAAAAGCTTGCTGATAAGATTGAAGATATTATCAGGAAAGAAATTGAAATGGCCAAGGCGGCAACGAAAAGAAAGTCAAATTCAAATGCAAGTGCAAATGCAAGCAAACGAAAAACTGAAGTTCCTAATACAGCTGCTGCTGTCCTATCCAATACTCCGGAAACAATCAAACTCAGCAATGATTTCGAAAGTAACCGAGGTCGTTTGCCATGGCCGGTTGAACAGGGAATTATCAGCAGTTCATTCGGGCGACACTCGCATCCGGTCTGGAAAGATGTTGTGGTCAATAACAATGGCGTGAACATCAATTCCGGTAAAGGTGCAAAAGCGCGATCGATCTTTGAAGGTAAAGTGATCCGCGTTTTACTCGTCGTCGATAAATATGCAGTCCTGATCCAGCATGGAGAGTACTTTACTCTGTACTCCAATCTCGAACAGGTCTTTGTAAAAGCAGGTGATAAAGTCATAACACGGCAGCCTTTAGGAGTCGTGCAGACCAATGAGGAAGACGATAAAACGGAACTTCACCTGGAGGTCTGGAGAGGAAGTAACAAAATGGATCCGGAAAACTGGATTGCATCAAAAAGGTAGTTTCAATAAGAAAAACGGATATTTAACAATCAATAGAGTAATTTAAATCATCATTTATTGGAAATGAAAGGATAAATCTCACGATTCTGACAGGATTTTTCTTTACATTTGCAACGGTTTAAAGAACCATAAATCAAATCAAAATGATCTCATCGATTTTACTTGGATTTCTAGGCGGTCTTGGCGGCGGAGAAATTTTTCTTTTAGTGGTCGTAATCCTCATCTTTTTTGGAGGCAAAAGAATCCCTGAACTTGCCCGCGGACTTGGAAAAGGAATCAAAGAATTTAAGGATGCCAAAGACGGCTCACCTTCAAAGGATGACGAATTAAAAAAATAATTTCTGATTGCGAATTTCGAATTTCAGATTGAAGCTCAATCCGCAATTCGAAATCCGCAATCTTTTACTTTGAGCTTCTGATCCTTTCGATCATCTCTACCGGAATTTCTTCCCGAAATGGCTCCAGGGCTTTGTGGTCACGGCTCTCTAATTCCGTGATCAGTTTTTTCCCTTTTTGTACGCTGATGAAATAAATGATCTGGTCCCGGTCGTACTTTTCCGTTGGATTCATCTCTTTTTCTACAAACAGCCAGCCGACTTTTCGCTTATTATTTTTCAGATATAAGGTTGCAATCTTGTTCAAATGGGGTGTGATATCATCTAATCCCATGTGGTTGGAGGATGTTTGTGAAGTTGTTGTAAATGGCGCTTGCATAGGTTTCTTCGATCAGCTCTTCTTCCTGACGGTTGTTTTTAGTACTGTTTATAATTGCTGTAATGTCTATTCTGGTCACATTCTGATTAACCGTGCTGATCTCAAATACTAACTGACGGGCTTTCCGTAACCAGTTTCCTTCCTGATAAGCAATGACAACCGATGAATTCAGAGTCTGTACTATGAATCCTTTTCGTAGTAACATCTCCTTTAATTTTTCTAAAACTTCGGGCAAAGCAAGCCCAAGTAGCGCAGTTTCCATAGTGCTAGATTGAATTGTAAGCCTGCCCGTACAGACGTACGAACAGTGTTCGGTAAATGGTTTTTTTGAGAGTGTGTTGCTACAGCAGACGCAACACATGTAGTAGAAAGACAATTCGAAAATACCCTATTGACGGGCCTATGTCCATTATTTTAAGTCAATCGGCATGTAGTGGCAGTCAATCGAGGGTTTGGGGGAGTGAATGGCGGGCTGAAAGCGGTGGAAGTGGTTAAGAAGGTCAAAGGTCAAGGGTTAGAGCAATACGGAATTTTAAAGCAATTTATCAGAATTCGAAAGCTGAAATTACTGATAGACCAATTTGAGGTTTAATTTGAAAGTGTATGGCTTCGATTTTTTTAAACACAGAGAACACAAGTTGAACACTTAGAGCACAAGAGTGCACGACTTTTTTTTAAAGACTTGACTTATTTTTAAGAACAGATCATTGAAAAAATTTAAGCGCAAAAAAAAAATCTGCGCAAAATCTGCGAGATTTGCGAGATCTGCGGGAAAATTTTAAGCACAATTTTTTCTCCCGCAGATCTCGCAAATCCCGCAGATTTAGCGCAGAGTAATTTTATCCCCGAGATCCTTTTCAAAATTTTCGCTCATTTTCTACGTCTTCTGCAAAAACTCTGCGGGAAAGAACACGAAAAATTGAAAAAAGATCTAAAGACATTCTACGGGAAATAAATTCCGACTTAGACAAGTTTTATTATATTTGATATCTAAGTATCATAAAACAAATTCACAGCTTTAAAATATTTATTGATGAAAATACTATTGACAATTTGCTTTCAACTTTTAATGTACTCGTGTTTTGCGCAGGAAACTTTTGAATCGTGCTTTAACCGCTATTTCAGTTCTTCCCTCCGATCTGTCATTTCAGATTCGATTGGAAATTTTTATGTGACTGGATCATGTGATCTGCCGGTGTCCTATTCAAAGCCTGGAATTTTTTTAAAACTAAATGCACAGGGAGATATCCTGGAAGAAAAATTTATTGATGGACAACTTGATCTGTTCGATTTCCAACATACTCCTGATGGAAATATGTTTGTTGCAGGATCCTTTGAAGGCTGTGATATAGGTGGCTGTGGCGCAATAATCATTAAACTGAACAATGTTGGCGATACAATTTGGACTTCTTCATTTGCGCGATCGGTAATTTGTAACACTGACTATAGATTCAGACAAGCCTTATCTTTACAAAACGGAAACTTTTTGTATAAAGCAGATTCAACGATATATTTTTTTAACTCTGCAGGAGATTCACTTTGGCTTGTAATAGATTCGCGGATTTTATCAGTTAATGAATCCTTTTCAGGAGAAATTTTATGTGGAACAGATTCCGGATTAATTATACTGGATTCAAATGGTCAGCAAACCAATTCTTTAAACCTGGGCATTTCTGTTGGAAGTATTTTCAAGTTGGCTGATTCAACATACCTCATTCCTTATCTTAATCAGCTTTATAAATTCGATTTAAATTTCGCTTTGATCAATCAACTTATAATACATCTGCCAGCAAATTGAAAATTTTCAAGAATACAATCTGGTGTTTCAATTCTATTCTGAATCAATTTGTATCTTTCAATGACCAGTTTCAGTTTGTTGATTCGTTTACTGTAAATAATGTTTATGCTTCAGTAAACGATTTTGCAGTCAATGATTCGGCAATTATGATGGTGGGAAGAGAACTGTTAGTTACTTCGAATTGTTATTTAAAAAGCGTTACTACTACAGGTTCTACTGATACTTTCCTGAATGATATTGCTTTCACTGAATTAATAATTGATACAACATTTGTTACTCAGCCAAGTCCGTTGCCTTCCGGTGTTTATCAATTAAAATCTGTTTGCAGAATAAAAGTTCAGAATAACAGTAATGATACATTGCGCAGCTTTTATTTCAATACAGAAACATTTTTATCAGGTTATTGCGGCAATGGAAAAATTCAAATCTATTTTGATAGCCTTTCTATTCTGCCCGGACAGACTTCTTATCTGCAGATCGATACACTCTATGAATGGGGTATGGTAATTTCTCAGTTCCCTTTCGCATTGGATTTATGTGGATGGATATCATGTCCTAATTCTAAACCTGACATCAATCATGCTGACAATGCCCTATGTGACACAGCAATTTTTTATGGACAAGTTGGAGTTAATGAATTCGTATATTCAGATAATCTGATTCTTTATCCAAATCCTTTCGCGGATAAATTGAATATTGAAATAAAGAAATCAAATTTCAAGAATGCAATGATTCGAATCTCGGATTTAGCAGGAAAGATCATTTTAACGAGAGCTGTTTATAATAGTAATGAGCATTTTGATGTTTCGGATTTTTCTTCCGGAGTATATTTTGTCAACGTAATTGTAGATGGTGACCAATACATTCTCAAGATCATCAAATAAGTTTTTATTCTGATTAATAGTTTTAGTAAATTTGATAGCTCAATTTCAAACCTGTGCTGAAACCCATCATCCTTTTTTTCCTGATCATATCATTCAGCAAATCGACATTCGCTCAGGCAGCAGTTGCATCAAAAAGCAGTTCAGATACTTCCTGCAACCGCTCCTCATCAGCATGGAAAAATAAATACAGCAAAGTTGCCACTTATCTTCCAAATGAAAACAGTCCCCTCAAAACTGTAGGAATAAATCTGATCATCATGCAGAATGATACCGGAGGAAACGGATACACAGATTCAGAGGAACATCTGAAAGAACTCAGAACACTTTTCGGTTATGTGAAAAATTTATATGCAAAAAATGCAAAGCCATCTGATCCGATTGCAGGAGTAAAAGAATTGAAAAGTAAATTCATCGATCTTGAATTGAAAGGAATTTATTTTTACAAAAATTCTACACTCAATAAATCTGCAAATGTTCAGGGCTTGCTTTCTTATCTCACAAAAAATGATCCTGAACGTTTGCAATATCTGAATGTATTTCTCACCGAAGCCGGGCACGGACTTGCTTATGCAACAAGAGGATTATCATACGATACAAAAGGAAATTTAGGAGTTGTAATGCCCGGCATCTGGTCGTGGAGTCCGGGAAGTAATTATGCATCAGCAACAGAAATGGCCCATGAGATAGGACACATCTTTGATCTCTGTCATACATACCTCGGTGGTGGTTGTGCCGGAACACTCAAAGCAATGGGTACCGATCCTGACACGGGCGATTGGTTTCCTGATGTTTTCGGAACACCATATCCCGGAAATGCTCCGCACACTGCGCCAACAAAAGTAATTCCGTGGGAGTATGATGTATTTAAAGATTCAGCAGATAAAGTCACAAATAACCTCCATGGCGGTTACCGAGAAGAATCGTATTTGTCGCCACTGCAGATCGCAAAATGTCATCGCGCATTGTCTGTGAAAAATGCATCGCGTTACGTAACATCATGTACGTACGATTCAAGTAATGCGTGGATCATCACTTCCGATGAAGAATGGGATTTCAAAATGAAGTGGGACAAAGATATTTTCATCCGTAATAATGCAACAGTAAATTTTGAATGCCATTTATCAATGCCGCAACGTTCAAAGATCGTAGTTGAAAAAGGTTCAACACTTATCATTAGCGGAACAGTTACAAATGATTGCGAAGATGGTTGGGATGGGGCGATAGAAGTGAAACGCGGAGGAAAACTGGTCTTGCTTTCGAGTGCTGTAGTCAAATTCAAAAACAATGGGAAGATAAATGTTGAGAGGAGATTGTTTGGGCGGGGGAAGGTGAAAATTCTTAATTAATTGGACGCTATTTTAGTTTTATTAAGAAATATTTGCCAAAAGTGTAAGCACGACAAGTTGCATTGAAAGCCTGAATTCTCAACTGGCAAAATATGTCAGAATGGAAAAATATGGACAAACAAAAATCAAAGTCAAATGGGTAACCTCTGCTTTAAATAAATCTAAATAAAATTTGTGATTTTAAACGGTTAAAAAAATTGCAAAAAACATTGAAAAACCATCGAAATTAAAGATTTAGTTCGAAAATTTCAACTGGCAAAAAGGCAATATCATGTAGTTTATCGAGGGATACAATTAAAATAAATTTAAGTTTATTTTATCAAACTTTTTATTACATTTGATGCAATGTTTTAAATTTTAACTTTGATGAAACTGACAAAAAAATTTATTTTTTGCAGCAATAATATTTCTAGCAAAATTTTCAATTTATTAGTTCTGTTTTCATTTTCTCCGATAATATTATTATCTCAACAATGGAAGAATTGGAACACTGGAAATTCAGGTATAAATACAAATTCTATCAATTCACTTGCCATCGACTCAAGCAATAATGTTTGGCTTGCTACAAACTTTGGAATTACAAAATTTGATGGAATTAACTGGACAATTTATAATGATGTAAATTCACCTTTACCAAACAATGATTGTTTTCATATTGTTTCGGAAGGAAATGTAATTTGGATTGGTACAGTAGGTGGCTTGGTAAGGTTTGATGGTATTATCAACTGGACAACTTATACGACAATTAATTCTGGACTACCATTTAATTATATAGTGTCTCTAGATGTAGATAAGTATGGAAATAAATGGATTGGAACAATAGATACTTTTGGAGCGAATTCAGGAGGTTTAACTAAATATGACGGCGCTAATTGGTCTACATATTCTACAGTAAATTCTGGAATTTCTTCGGATAAAATATATAGTACTTTTGTAGATAGACAAGATAATAAATGGATTTGCAATTCTTATGGCGTTGATTTTTTTGATAACAGTTTATGGTCAACATATATTCCTTCTAATTCCGGTATTCCTAGTAGAGATGTCGGGAATACAAAAGAAGATCAAATCGATGGATTGTATTGGATAACAACCCTAAAAGGATTAGCATTATTTGATAAGATACAAAATAATTGGACAGTCTTTGATACAAGCAATGTATTGCCAGATAATTATATTTTTGATGTTGAAATTGATGCTTTAAATCGAAAGTGGGTTTCATGCTATTTTTCTGGAGTGGCTATGTTTGATAATAATTCGTGGACAATTTATGACAGTTCGAATGCAGGAAGTTTTATTAAATATGCTATGAATATTTCACTTGATTCAAGAGGCGGGATATGGTTGAATACAGGTTATGGTTTAGTTTATTATGGTGATACTTTACTGTTAAATAATACAGATTCCTTTTCGGAAAATGAATTATCAGTAGATGTTTTCCCATCTCCTGCAATAGATTTGCTCAATATCAAATTTAATAAGAATTCATCAGAAGCGAGTATAATTATATATAATATTTCTGGTTGTGAAGTATACAGAAATCTTAAATTGAATGTAAGGAGTGGATTTAATGAAGAAGTCGATGTTTCTAAATTTACAACCGGAATCTACTTTTGTAGAATTGAATTTGAAAAGGAAGTTAAAATTTCTAAAATAATTGTTTCACCTTAAACTCCAAAATCATGAAATTAATTCTAATAATTTTTATCTTCTCAACTAGTTTCTTCATTAATGCCTCTGGGCAAACAAATCAGCAAAATTACGATAATGATATAGTAAATATCAATAGCGCAATCAATTCAGTTAATTGTTCCAGTTGCAATATTTCAAATTTTAGATTTTGGCCAGCTTATAATATTCCAAATTCAAATGCAATAACAAAGATTATTAAGGTAGATTTTAATGTAATTCAAGATGAAAATGGCAATCAAAATTTTATTGACGATCCATTTGATCAGCAAAATGGACTACCAAGACTTTATTATTTTTTAGATAAAATAAATCATTACTACAATAATAATCCCCCAAATGGTTATCTCCCATTAAATGTTAACGTAATTGATCTTCCTAAAGAATTTATTCAATTCGAATTGGGAGAGATTTATTTTTACCGAAGTGTGTTGTATAAAAGTTCAGATGTTGGGTCACTTTTAACAATTGTTGACAATGATCTTAGTAGGCCAAATGCTAAAAACGATAGGTTGCAATTGTTTTTTACAGAAGGGTGGTTTAATGCATTAATTAATCGCGTAACTATCGTAAATGGAGGTAGTGGATATACAAGTGCGCCAATTGTTAATTTTGCCTCTCCTTGTAACGCAACCGCTACAGCACAAATTTCAGGTGGTGTTGTTACTGGAATAACAATAACAAATCCGGGAACTTACAGATTTATTCAACAAATGATCCTTTAACAAATTTCGGTACACCAGAAGTTTTTTTAACAGGAGGTGGAGGAAGTGGCGCTTTGGCTGTAATTGATGAATGGGGTCATGGTGCTGCTGCTTATGCTTCTTTTCCGATTTGTAATTCAAATGGTGTAAGTTCTGTCTTAGCATTCTGCGCTTATCATCAACATCAGACTAATCGGATAGATGGAGATTATGCAACTTCGACGACATTAGCACATGAATTGGGTCATAATTTGGATTTAATTCATACCTATACAGGAGGTGGAACTTCGGCCAACTGTACAACTAATTCATTAGATCCAATGTATATGGAAGATATCTACGGATTACCTGCATACGGAGACTGTCCACACAATGTAAGTTGGAATGATCCAATTTCTGCAACTAACAAGATTGATAATAATATGATGGGAGGTAATCGTGAGGCAAAACACTTTACTCCAAAACAAATTGGAATAATGCATCGTGCATTGAAATTTAAAAATGTTCGAAAGTATTTGAAGGAGTGTTATTACGATCCATTAAATCCTGTTGTAATTAGTTCACAGGAAAATTGGGATTTTGATATACTAAATGATGCTGATATAAATATTAATTCTGGTGCATCACTAGAAATTCAATGTCACCTTTCAATGCCTGTAGGAGCTAAAATAATAGTAAACCAAAACGCTACTTTAATCGTTGATGGCATCTTAACAAACAATTGTGACAATGGCTGGAGCGGAACCATTGAAGTGAAACCTGGTGGTATACTTCGTCTTTCCGCAGATGCAGAAATCACATTAAAAGGAAACGGAAAAATACTTATCGAAGATGATGCAACAAATCCGGGCAAACTTATTTTTGAGCAAGGGGCAGAAGTTTATCTTGATGATTTTACAACGTCAATAGAGATCAATGGAAACCTTGAAATAGCAAACAATGCAACTTTTGAATTCAAGCATCATTCATCTCATCACGGATATGTGAAGTTTGGAAATACTTCGCAATTTCCGTCACGAAATATTAATGCCGGTTCATCAGCTTCTATAAATCTTGTTGGTTCGTCGACTAATCGAACGATACTTGAAATCGATCAGGAAACTTTTTATGCGCCAGCCAGTCTTGTGAACTTTAATATTTCAGGTGGTAAAGTTGTATTCAATGCCGGATCAAGATTGCAGGCTGATGGCTCTGCTACAAATATTAATTTCGATAACGTGAGATTTACCAGTAATACTCCTGGAGTGAACAATGGCCATCGAGGCGTGCATTTGTATGGTCAACCGAATATTTCAATTACTAGCTGTATTTTTGAATATGGTCGCTATGGAATATTTGCTTATCAAACATATAGTGGGGCACCTTTAAATATTCTCAATTCTACCTTCCGTCACAACACCCGGGGTATACGAGCATATGATAAAGGTTTGGGATTGTTTCAATGTAATTTTTTTAATAACAGTTTTGGTGTTGATGCCTCCGGGATGTCATTCCCTTCAAAATTCTTCGAAGGTCACACAGGAGGAAATGTAGCCAGTAGTAATATAACCGGAATTAAATGGCAAAGTCATTCGAATGCAAGTCTAATTCTTGAAAACCCACTGATCAATACCAATCAAACCGGTGTGCGCGCAGAGAATTGTCCGTTGTATGTCAAATGCGGTTCTATTTCTTACAATAACGATGGTATAGTATATACCTATGGAGCAAATCTTTTTATGGATGATCAGGTATTGTCACCAAATACTGCCGCTAATGTCAGCGTTTTCAATAATAACTATTCCATTCGCGCGGTTCATGGTTGGGATCTTTGGCTCAATAAAGGTGGAAACGAACTTTCTCCATCAAGCCTGAATCTCGAAAGAACTGTGTTTGGAAGTTTAGATGGTTCGGCATTAAGTATTGCAGCCAATACAAATCAGTGGAATAGCTCCGGTACGTTTTCACCACTTGATTATAATCTTAATGGAAACACCATAACTTTAGTTGATAATGATTTTCAATCTTCTATCACTGGTTGTGGACAAGCAGTTCCACCGTGCCCAAATCCACCATGCCCAATTCAATCGCCACTCGAATATTGTCCTGCATGTGATGAGATCAATACAGATGATTTTACAGGAGTAAAACTCAACATTGCTACACAAGCTGCATTGGACAAATTAAATTCAAACGATCCTGATCAATATAAAGATGCTGTCGCTCTTTTCTGCCAGATCTTAAATGAACAATATTTCAATCCTGATGACAAAGAAAAATATCTTCTCAGTCTGAATTATATTAAAATGATGGAAGCTCTGGGAAATGCTTTCAAATATAATCAACTGGAATGTCTGGAAAATGGCCTGCCTGATTTAGTGAATCAAGTCATTACTATTCAGGATCTATTGATCACTAATGCTGTTCAAATTGAAAATCCTGCTAAGCGTTTAAAATACAGTTTAGATAAAGCCCAAACGCTGCGGCTGGCTTGCAGAAGAACAGAGTGCGTTGATTTGTTAAATGAAATGTTGAATTGGGTAGTAGGAGATGAAGAGATCGCATCAGTAAATCTTTTTATCTGTGAAATAAATATTGAAATACTCCTTATGAATGGTACAATTTTGAATGATGATGTTGAAGCCTATTTGAATGATTGCGGCGGAAGCACTGCCAGAGTAAGGAATAATTCAGAAGAACTTGATCAACTCAATCCACCGAAACAAAATTTAGAAGTTGAAGTCTTCAATAAATCAGAATCCGGTTTTGTTGAGATCAAAACCAATGCAGAAAATGGTCATTTGATCATGATGAATGCAATCGGTGAAGTTGTTTATGAAACAGATCTTATTTATGAAACGACCATTGATGTCAACTCCTTGAGCACTGGAATTTATTTTATCAATGCTTCGAATACTGTGAGTGGCGAGAGAATGGTGAACAAGGTTGTGATTAATTAAAATTTATTGTTTTAATATTATTTTTTCCGAAAGCCCTCACAGAAATTTATTTTTGTGAGGGCTTTTTTTTGGCTGGATATTTATTTTTAATTTTGAAAAACTTGGATGGTGATTCATATGCGATCCCTCCGGGATCGGGGCTTGCGCATTATTTATTTTTCTACCGATATGTGATCCCTCTGGGATCGGGGCTTGCGCATTATTTATTTTTCTACCGATATGTGATCCCTCTGGGATCGGGGCCTTTGCATTAATTATTTTTCTACCGATATGTTATCCCTTTAGTATCGGGGTTTTGCATATCGTTATGAATTCCCATGAGATTGAGATTGAAGTTTGACTTATTTTTCTGCCCGTGTGAATTCCTTTAGAATTGCACTTGGGTTATTTTATTTCCTAAGGCCAACCACTCAGAGATTGAGTTTTCTGGATAATTGTTGACTTGGAAAATCTGATTTGCTATTGACAAAGGCTATAGCTAAAATTAACTCAGAAATTAGGAAAAGTGCGTTAAGCACTAATTACCATTCACTCATGATAAATTTAACAAATTTCGTAAAACATTGCAAATCAATATAAAACGTAAATTGTTAAGGCTTTTCTTCAGACAACCTCTAAAATCATGACCTATCTTCGTAATCTCCACAAAATTTAGGTTCAAGTACTCATGAATTTGTAAGAAGCTCAAAGCTTTAGCTGTAAATTCATTTGGCGTTCATCGTATCAGGATTGTCAATTATCAGATAATCATATCTTTGCAACCCCACGAAAGCTTGAAATTTATGTAGAAACAGTGTTTAAACAGAAGGGATAATACATGAAGCGAATTTCCAATTTACTCTTAACCGCATCGGTACTTGCTATGTCGGTGTTTTCTTTTTTACCGGTCAATGCTCAGTTGATCAACGAACAACAAAACGTTGTTCCGGATTCTTATGATCCGATCGCTGCCACTCTGGACAGTCTGGTCAACCTTAATTATGTTCAACGATTGAACTCTAATTCAGCTTACGGTTTTCATACAAGCAACTTCCGTCCTTTTGAAGTCCCTGTTTATTCAGGCGACGTCATCGCGAAACGGATGGAGAAAATCCAGACTCCGATTCCTCTTACGTATAATTCAATGGTGAAAGATTACATCGATATGTATGCAGTCCGTAAACGTGGTTTGACAGAAAGAGTGATGGGACTTTCGAATTTGTATTTTCCTATGTACGAACAGATCCTCGATCAGCAAGGTTTGCCGGTTGAGTTCAAATATCTTTCTATCGTTGAAAGCGCTTTGAATCCAATGGCAGTTTCACATTGCGGAGCAACTGGCTTGTGGCAGTTCATGTTTGCTACCGGTAAACTATATGATCTGAAAATTAATTCAATGATCGACGAACGTCGTGATCCTGAAAAATCTACTTATGCAGCATGTCAGTATTTTAAAGATATGTATGCGATCTATAACGACTGGCTTTTAGTAATTGCAGCATACAACTGCGGCGCAGGAAATGTCAACAAAGCAATTGCACGCAGCGGCGGCAAAAGAACGTTCTGGGAAATTTGTAATTACCTGCCAAAAGAAACTCGTGGTTATGTTCCGGCATTCATTGCTGTTACTTACCTGATGTCTTATCCGGCTGAACATAATCTTTCTCCTGTTGCGCCTCTATTAACTTATTTTGATGCAGACACAGTTATGGTCGATCAAAAAGTTTCATTGAAAGCAATTGCTGATGCAACGAACACTCCGCTCGACATGATTCAGTATCTGAACCCGATTTACAAGCGTGGTATCGTTCCTGTTTCTGATGAGCCAATGGTTGTAAAACTTCCATCAAATAAGATCAATGCTTATCTGGCGAATTTATCTTCAATATACAAACCTTCGGAAGACAGCTATACTGCTACTTTTGCATCAAGTGAAAAAGTAAATGTGAGCTCTGATGGAAATGATGAGATCCGTAAAACACATAAAGTACGGAGCGGTGATAATTTACAATCAATCGCAAAAAGATATTCTTGTACTGTTACAGAATTAAAAAAATGGAACAGGTTAAAGTCTACTCGATTAAAAGCCGGACAACGTCTGACTGTTTTTGTTCCGGAGAAGAAAGTTCCGGCTAAACTGGCAGAAAAAACAGAACCGGTTAAACCTGCAAGTACTGTTGTTGCTAATGAAAACACAGATACAAATACTGAAAGCCGCTTTGTTTATCATGTTGTCGCTCCCGGTGATACACTTTGGAAAATAGCTCAGCGTTATGAAGGCATGACGGTGCAGCAGATAAAAGAAATGAATCAACTTCAGACCAACGACCTTAAAGTCGGAGCACGGATCAAAGTGAAGGTTCAAGGGTAATCATTTACTCATAACAAAATTCAAAAGACACCCCTGAAAGGTGTCTTTTTTTATTTCTGTTTTGGAACCAGCACCATACAACCTTTCGGCAAAAATCCGTACTTTTGTATATACAAAATCCCTACTATGAAAAAATCAATACTTCTCTTAATTCTTCTTGCCTCAACATCTGTTTTATTTGCTCAAGGACTGGTGAACCCTAGTTTTGAAACATGGACACCTTTTGTCGCTTCCGGCGGAACCGGCGAATATCCTACAGGATGGACAACAACCGATAGTATAACCAAAGCCAATGGCGGTGTAGAATCAGCCTGGAAAGGAATAGACTTTTATGAAGGTTCTTTCTCAATCCATTTAAAAACAGTACAGATCATCGTTCCACCTCTTCCTGTTCCTATCAAAGGACCGGGAGTTGCAACTAATGGAAAAATCAATCTAGTTGGCGGTACATTTGTGTTCAGCGGAGGTTCTGCAGATACTTCCAGAGCCCGATATTATTCCGGACAATATAAGTTTACTTCTGGTGGCGCCGGCGATTCTGCATTTGTAAGTGTCTTTCTTTTAAAGACAACAGGAGGAAACCTTGATACCGTAGCTGTTGGTACTCAAGTACTGAATGAAGCCGTAAACTATACTCAATTTCTGGTAATGATGAATTTCAGAAATTTCACTGTACAACCGGATACTTGCTTAATAATTATGCAATCTTCAAAAGGTTCCCTTAACGGAACTACATTGGCAGTTGGTAGTGAATTGGTAGTTGATTCTTTAGCAGCTACAGGCTTCGTTGGAGTAGAGGAATTAAACGGAGATGTAAAAAGTTTCTCTGTTTATCCATCACCCGCTTCTTCATTCATCACACTTGACGCTGAACTAAGAAACGGGGCAACTCTTTCATACGACCTTTTCGACTACAACGGTCGCTGGATCCGTTCTGATAAAATGAATGCTTCAAAAGAAACAATTGAGATCTCTGATCTTGCAGTCGGAAATTATATTGTAAAGCTGAATGCAAATGGAAAGTTAGTGACTGCGAAACAGTTTTCTGTTAATAGATAATAATTTAAATTTATTTTTTGCACGGCCCTTAAGGGCCGTGCAAAAAATAAAATGTCACATTTCCCAATCACATTTCCCAATCACTTTTCACTTTTCACTTTTCACTGTATAGCATTCGGATATCTCTTGTAATGTACAGCCTTAACTTCTTTCAGTATCTTTTCTCTCAATTCTTCTATATTAGTTTTCTTTGCTGCAGAAATAAAAATACAATTCAAATCAATCCGGCTCATCCAGCTGCGTCTTAATTCATCTAAGGAAATATTTTCTCGTGTGCTCGGTGTCAGATCGTCTTCTTCTTTTTCCACCCATTTATACGCATCGATCTTATTCAATACAAGGATCACTTTTTTATCACTTGCGCCAATATCAACCAATGTCTGATTCACAACATTGATCTGATCCTCAAATTGAGGATGGGAAATATCTACAACGTGTAAAAGTATATCTGCTTCACGGACTTCATCTAGTGTCGACTTGAATGATTCGATCAGATCATGCGGAAGTTTACGAATGAAACCGACAGTGTCTGATAATAAGAAAGGTATTCTGTCGTAAACGATCTTGCGTACTGTTGTATCAAGGGTTGCAAATAATTTATCTTCGGCAAAGACTTCGCTTTTACTAAGTAATGTCATCAATGTAGATTTACCGACATTTGTATAGCCGACCAGAGCGACACGAACCATTTCACCTCTTTGCTTTCTCTGTGTCTGACTTTGCTTTTCAAACTCTTTCAATTTGAGTTTTAATTTCGAAAGCTTGTCCTTGATCACACGACGATCGGTTTCGATCTCCGATTCACCCGGACCACGCATACCAATTCCACCTCGTTGTTTCTCTAAGTGAGTCCACATACGTGTAAGTCGTGGTAATAAATATTGATATTGTGCTAATTCAACTTGTGCTTTCGCCTGTGCTGTCCGTGCGCGATTTGCAAAAATGTCAAGGATCAGATTGTTCCTGTCAAGTACCCTGCAATCCAAAACTTTTTCAATATTCCGGATCTGTGAACCACTTAATTCATCATCAAAGATGGCGAGTTTTACGTTATTCTCTACCATGAAAACACGGATCTGTTCAAGTTTTCCGCTTCCTATAAATGTTCTGGAATCCGGATGCTCCAGTTTCTGGGTAAAACGTTTTAAAGTTTCAGCTCCTGCTGTCTCAGCAAGAAATGCAAGTTCATCCAAATATTCATTAACTTGTTC
This sequence comes from Bacteroidota bacterium, assembly GCA_049363815.1. Taxonomy (GTDB): domain Bacteria; phylum Bacteroidota; class Bacteroidia; order AKYH767-A; family 2013-40CM-41-45; genus JADKIH01. The sequence continues at coordinate 21,817 of JBMQEM010000004.1, read as the reverse complement.
TTCACTCTGATTCTTACTGATCAACCCTACAAGTACTGCCGTTTCTTTCATAATTATTGTTGTGGACCCATCGGCATTTTTAAGTTCGCAACAAATTTAGAAACAGCTGCGATTTCATCATCAGTGAGAGTAACTGTATAACCGGGCATTTTTCCTTTGCTTCCTTCACGGACCATTTGAACTATATCATCGTAGGCGAAAGGAGAGATCGTAAGATCTTTAGCACCACGGTACAATTTTTTTCCATCTGCACCATGGCAAAAGGCGCAATTTTCAAAATACAATTTAGCTCCGGCACTATTCTCTTCTGTCGCAGTTCCTTTCAATGCAACTTTTGCAGGGATGAATGGTTTGTTCTTTCCTGCTTCTGCCATTCCATATGCGCCAACGATCAGGATCAATGAAAGTAATGCCAGACCTTTATTTTGTTTCTTGAATGCTGCGACTGCAATTGGAATACTCAGAAATACAAAGACCAGTTTAATAATGTAAAGCGTTTTTATCCCACCTACAATTACAAACAACCAGATTCCTGTTACAAGAAAAAGTGTGCTGATGATCATTTCGGGAACCTTAGTTCCTTTACTGTATTTTGCCAGCATATCTTTACTCGTGAAAAGCAAAATAGTCTTGATCACATATGTCAGTAAAAAAAGCATCACGGAAATTCCGTGTATCCGGGCTAGTAAGTTTGAGTCCATCAGGTTTAGTTTGTGGTAAAAGTAGGAAAAACTAATTAAAACCAAGAAAAATCAAAACCTTTGGTATTTGGCTGTTGAAATGGCTTAGATTTACCGAATTCCAACTGCTTCCGATTTACATGAGTAAAACTATCGCCATTCTCAATTGTTGTCATTGGATTAACTAATTCCCTGAAATGAAAAAAATATTACTGTTCGTACTGATAATTTTTGCTAAAGATTCGATTGCACAATATACTTCGATAGGCCACCGTGCGGAAACATTTTTTGATAGTTTAAGAAACAGACCCATAGCATGCGATATCTATTATCCTGCTGATGTTTCAGGGACTAATGTATCAGTAGTCAGTGATACTTCTCATTTTCCTGTTCTGGTCTTCGGGCATGGTTTCGTAATGTCGACCAGTTCTTATGAAACACTTCGCGATTCTCTCGTCTTGCGTGGTTACATTATGGCGCTACCGACTACTGAATCCGGTTTCGCACCTTCACACCTTGATTTCGGAAAAGACATTGCTTTTATTGCCGAACAGATCCAACTAAGCAATTTTAATAATACTGATTTATTCTTTGATCGGGTTGCCGATGCTACCTGCGTCATGGGACATTCAATGGGAGGTGGTGCAAGTTTTTTGTCTGTACAATTTAATCCGGCAATTACAGCTATTGCAAATCTTGCTGCTGCAGAAACAAATCCTTCTGCAATTACTGCCGCTTCAACACTTACTATTCCTGCATTGTTGATAGCTGGCGAAAATGATTGCATAACACCGGTTGCAACAAATCAGTTGCTTATGTATAATGCCATTCCATCTTCCTGCAAGAATCTCATCACTATAAATGGTGCTAGTCATTGTCAGATGGGTGATTCAAATTTTAATTGCAGTTTTGGTGAAGCAACTTGTACACCTTCACCAGCAATTACCCGTGAAGTGCAACAACAAAAAGTGTTCAGCTACCTTTCCCTCTGGCTTGATGCTGTACTTAAACAAAATTGTCAGTCGGGAATTGATTTTGAAAATCTCAGAAATGCGGATTCAACAATTACGTACCTGCAGTTTTGTAATTTGTGTTCGTCTACCGGAATCTCAAATGAAACGTTGGAAAATGTCATCGTATATCCAAACCCATTCACTGATAAATTGATAGTATCACCTGATAATGACGGTGATCTCTATTCAGTAACTATTTCAGACGTACTCGGAAGTGTCCATTTTCAAGCGCAGTCCTTTAAAAACCCGGCACCGGTAATTGATCTGAGTGAATTAAATTCCGGTACCTATTTTCTGGTTATTAAGATGAAGGATAAATATTATAAAAAGCTCGTACTTAAAATGTAGGTAGTATTTCTTTTCACCCTATAGTTCTAAGGTTAAATCTCTTGTTTTAAGTTTTTAAAGCGACCATTAGTAGTCAAATAGTTAAATGAAGTTAATTTTTTAAATGCAGTCCGATTTCGTTTCGAAAAAGGACTAGCCAATTCCTAAAAATATTATCTTTCACTCCTTAAATTAACTTTATGCTAAGAATTATTACGCTCCTGGTGGTGCTCTTGTTTTCCATGCAAAGCTATTCGCAGGAAACATTTCCTGTGAACGGTACTGCCGATCCCCGACATACCATCTATGCATTTAAAAATGTTGTTCTCCACATCGATTATAAAACTTCGGTAACAGGTGCAACATTGCTTATTCAAGATGGAAAGATCCTGAATTCAGGGGCCGGGATTTCTATTCCTGCAAATGCCGTTGTCTTTGATCTGAATGGAAAACATATTTATCCGGCATTGATCGATATCTTCAGTGATTATGGCATGACTGAAGTTAAACGTAATCCGGATAATGACCGATCTCCTCAGTATATCTCGAATACTAAAGGCGCTTACAACTGGAATCAGGCAGTACGTGCGGAGGTGGATGCTTACCGGACTTTTATTGCTGACACAAAGAAGGCAGAGGAATTACGGAAGCTTGGCTTCGGAGCGGTGATGAGTGTTTTGCGCGATGGAGTAGTCAGAGGAACTTCAACCTTTGTTTTACTTGGTGATGAAAGGGAAAACGAAATGATCATCAGAGACCGGGCTGCTTCTAATTTTTCTTTTCATAAAGGAAGCTCAACTCAGGATTACCCTTCGTCATTGATGGGAGCTATTGCACTGATCCGTCAGACATATTTAGACGCAGAATGGTACAGTAACGGTGGTTACAAGGAAGAATATAATATTTCGCTTGATGCCTTCAATAAGAATAAGAATTTACCACAGATATTTGAAGTAAGTGATAAACAAAATGTATTGCGCGCCGATAAGATCGGAACTGAATTTGGTGTAGACTATATCATTAAAGGCGGTGGTGATGAATACGAACGGATTGAAGAAATAAATAATACCGGAAACGCACTGATCGTACCTTTGAATTTTCCTGAAGGCTATGATTTTTCTGATCCTTATGAAGCAGTAAATGTTTCATTGCGTCAAATGAAGGTCTGGGAACTGGCTCCTTCAAATGCAGGTGTGATTGCCGGAAAGAAAATTCCTTTTGCATTGACTCTTGCAGATCTGAAAAACAAAAATGATTTCTGGAAAAATCTCCGGAAGGCGATTGAAAATGGTCTTAGTGAAGAAGATGCTATTAAAGCTTTGACATACACACCTGCAAAGTTGCTGAAACTTGATGATCAGATCGGAAGTCTTAAGAATAATATGCTGGCCAACTTTATTATCACCTCAGCAAATCTTACCAATAAAGACAATCAGATCTTTGAAAACTGGATCAATGGAAAGCGATACCAGATAGTGGATCCTTCTCTGAAAGATGTAAGAGGAAATTATTCTCTGACCATTGGCAATATTAAACCTTTGCGGATTAAGATCGGTGGTGAGATAAATAATCATGAAGCTTTTGTTTATGAAGACACAACGTCTTCGAAAATTACTTTTTCCAGACAAGGCCAGACTGTTACCATGCAGGTTGAACTAAAAAAGACAGAGCCAAAGGGAATTTACAGGCTGACCGGGGAAACCATAGGTGCAATCTGGAGTGGAAATGTCTTATTGCCTTCTGCCGACTGGGGCAAATGGACAATGAAATTTGATTCGGCTTTCATTGCTCCTGTTTCAAAAAATGATACGGCAAAAAAAGATACTGTTAAAGCTCCCGTTTATTTTCCGAATATGGCATATGGATGGAAGCAATTACCACAGCCCAAAACCTATCTGATAAAAAACGCAACGGTATGGACCAATGAGCAAGATGGTATTTTAAAAAATACGGATGTCCTGATTGAAAATGGAAAGATTAAACAGATCGGAACAAATATTTCAGCACCGGCAGGATGCGAAATTACTGATGGTACAAATATGCACGTCACTCCTGGCATCATTGATGAACATTCACATATTGCTGTTTCTGATGCTGTGAATGAAGGCACTCAATCCAATACTGCGGAAGTTAGAATAGGTGATGTTGTGGATGCTGACGATATCCAGATCTACAGACAACTTGCCGGTGGAGTAACTACTTCACATTTGTTACATGGAAGTGCAAATGCAATTGGGGGACAAACTCAACTGATCAAACTTCGCTGGGGACAAAGTCCTGAGAAAATGAAATTCGAAGGAGCACCTGGCTTTATCAAATTTGCATTAGGAGAGAATGTTAAGCAAAGCAACTGGGGTGATAGGCAGGTGATCCGCTTTCCACAAACAAGAATGGGAGTAGAGCAGGTTTATCTTGACTTTTTTACAAAAGCAAGTATTTACAATGCAAAGATGAATTTGAATTCTCAAACTTCAGGAAAAAAAACCGGAACAACTTCCTCAATCCCTGTTCGTCGTGATCTTGAACTTGATGCATTGGTTGAGATCATGAAAGGAAAACGATTTATTACATGTCATAGTTATGTTCAGAGCGAGATCAATATGCTAATGCATGTTGCAGACTCATTCGGTTTTAAGGTCAATACTTTTACGCACATACTCGAAGGTTATAAGGTAGCAGATAAAATGAAAGCTCACGGTGTTAGTGGTGCTTCTACATTCAGTGACTGGTGGGCTTATAAGTTTGAAGTTTATGAAGCAATTCCTTACAATGGTCCGATCATGCATAATGTAGGATTAAATGTTTCATACAATTCTGACGATGCTGAAATGGCACGTCGCCTGAATCAGGAAGCTGCTAAAGCGGTGATGTATGGTGGAGTGAGCGAAGAAGAAGCATTTAAGTTTGTAACATTGAATCCTGCGAAGATGCTTCATATCGATGACCGCACCGGTAGTTTGAAAGCAGGAAAAGACGGGGATGTGGTGGTCTGGAATGATAATCCGCTTTCTGTTTATGCAAAACCATTGCAGACATATGTTGACGGAATAAAATATTTCGATATCAAACAGGATGAGATTCTGCGGAAGGAAATAGTTTCTGAGAAAGCAAGACTGATGAAAAAGATGACAGATGCCAAGAGTAAAGGTGAGCCAACACAGAAGCCATCATTCAAAACACTTGAGTTGAAACATTGTAATGATCACGAAATTTCAATGCCTCATTGATATTAAAAAAACACAAAATGAAAAAATACATATATATTTTTCTTACAGCACTTTCGGTTTCGGCAAATGCACAAAGGCCTGATCCTGTTCAGGCCCAGTCGCAGCGAATTCTTATCATGAATGGAACTGCTCATATTGGTAATGGGAAGGTGATCGAAAATTCGGCGATCGGATTTGAAAACGGAAAGCTGACGCTTGTTGCCGATGCTACCGTAATCCGTTTAGATAAATCGAAGTTTGACAAAGTGATCGATGCACAGGGCAAACACATTTATCCCGGACTGATAGAATGCAACTCAACGCTTGGTCTTACAGAGATTGATATGGTCAGGTCGACAGTCGATAATTTTGAAGTCGGAGAGATGAATCCTAATGTAAGAAGTATCATTGCCTATAATTCCGATTCAAGAATTATTCCAACCGTAAGATCAAATGGAGTTTTACTTGCGCAGATCGTTCCTTCAGGCGGAACGATCAGTGGTCAGTCGAGTGTAGTGCAGTTAGACGCATGGAACTGGGAAGATGCAGCATATAAGACGGATGAAGGCATTCACCTGAACTGGCCGCGAATGTATATTTTCAAGAGCGGAAACGCAGAGCCGGAAGATGTTCAACGTACCAGGATCCAAAAGCAGTTAAATGATCTTCAGCTTTATTTCGATGAAGCAAAATCATATTCACTGACATCCGCTTCAACACCGGCATCAATGCTTGGCGCTAATTCAAAACTGACTACTGACCAGAATCTGAAATTTGAAGCGATGCGGGGATTGTTTAATAAATCCAAGACCCTGTATGTGCATTGTGATTATGTAAAGGAAATGATTGGGGCAGTAAGTCTGGCAGAAAAATTCGGGATCAGACTTGTAATTGTTGGCGGCGGGGATTCTTACCGGATAACAGATCTGTTAAAGGCAAATAATGTAGCTGTTGTATTGGGAAGAACGCATTCACTGCCACCAAGAGAAGATGATGATGTGGATCTTCAATACAAATTACCTGCGATTTTATCTGCGGCCGGAATAAATTATACAGTTAGTATGGATGGCTCTTGGCAAGGAAGGAATCTTGCTTTCAACGCCGGAACTTCTGCTGCTTATGGACTGTCGAAAGAAGATGCATTGAAAAGCATTACATTGAATGCAGCAAAGATATTAGGAATCGATTCTACAACCGGTTCGCTTGAATCCGGAAAAGATGCTACTCTGATCATTAGTTCAGGTGATGTTCTTGATATGAAAAGCAATCATGTAGAAAGTGCTTTTATCAATGGCAGAGAAATAAGTACTGATAATTTTCAGAAGCAATTGAATCAAACTTACAAAACTAAATACGGAATTAAGAAATAATAAACGATCAAGATGAAAATAACAAAATTGATTCTTGCAGGTACATTACTTGCACTTGCTGCCTGTAATTCAGGAAAAAAATCTCCCGAAACCGGTACTGCACAAATGGAAGATACAACATTCGATTATATTGCTGATCGATTTGCTGATATCCAGGTTTTAAGATACAAAATTCACGACTTCGATAAATTGACACTGAAGCAAAAAGAACTGGCTTATTATTTTACTCAGGCCGGTTTAGCAGGCCGTGATATTTTCTATGATCAGAAATATCGCTATGGAATTGCACAGAGAAAGACACTGGAAACAATTCTTGAAACTTATACAGGAGAAAAAAGTGGTCAGGACTGGAACAGCTTTATTGAATATTGTAACCGGTTTTTCTTCGCTAACGGGAATCACCATCATTATTCTGCTGATAAATTTATTCCTGCATGCAGTTTTGAATATTTTTCAAATCTTGTTAAGAACAGCGATCAGACAAAGTTGCCGCTAAATGGAAAATCTGTTGATGAATTTCTTGCCCGAATGAATACCATTTTCTATGACCTGAACTACGATGCAAAAGATGTAGACCTTTCTGCGAAAGATGTTATCGTCGGAAGCAGTAATAATTTTTATGAAGGAGTGAACCAGAAGGAAGTGGAAGACTTTTATGCAAAGATGAAAGCAGCTGATCCGAAAAACCGTTCTCAGATCGGATTCAATTCTAAGTTAGTAAAAGTAAATGGCCAGCTTACCGAGCAGGTATACAAACTGGGCGGAATGTATGGTCCGGCAATTGAAAAGATCATTTACTGGCTGCAAAAAGCAAGTACAGTTGCGGAAAATGAACAACAGAAAAAGACGATCGATAATCTGATCGCTTTTTACCAAACGGGCGATCCTGTAGCCTTTGACAATTACAGTATATCATGGGTTGGAGATACAATATCAACTGTCGATGCGGTTAATGGATTCATTGAAGTGTATCAGGATGCCTTACAAAAGAAGGCAGCATTTGAATCTGTTGTGTCAATGAAAGATTTCGAAGCTACAAAACGGATTGCAGCTGTTTCTCACGAAGCGCAATGGTTCGAGGATAATTCTCCGATCATGGATGAACATAAAAAGAAGAATGTTACAGGAATCAGTGCTAAGGTCATTACCGTAATTTCAGAGTGTGGTGATGCAGCTCCGGCGACTCCGATCGGAATTAATTTGCCAAATAACGAATGGATCCGCGAAGAACATGGTTCGAAATCTGTTTCACTCAGTAACATTGTGGAAGCATATAATTTCTACAAATCAAAATCACCTATGATCGACGAATTCGGTTCGTCTGACGAAGTGAAAGAGAGAATAAGAAAGTATGCTGCTATTGGAGGTGAACTTCATACTGATCTTCATGAAGTGATCGGTCATGCATCCGGTAAGATCAATCGGGGAGTCGGAACAACAGATATTACTTTGAAAAATTATGCAGGTGTTCTGGAAGAAGCAAGAGCTGATCTGGTTGGACTTTATTATACACTGGACCAGAAGCTGGTTGATATGGGAGTTAGTCCTTCTCTTGAAGTTGGCAAAGCCCAGTATGATAATTATATTCTGAATGGCCTGATGACACAACTTCAGAGGATCGAGCCAGGTAAAAATCTTGAGCAGGCACATATGCGGAACCGTCAACTTGTTTCTGCCTGGGCATTTAAACAAGGAGAAAAGGATAATGTCATTGAGAGAATTTCCCGTGACGGAAAAACATATTTTGTTATAAACGATTATCAGAAACTTAGAACTTTATTCGGACAATTACTTCGTGAGATCCAGAGAATAAAATCTGAAGGAGATTTCAAAAGCGGAAAAGCATTAGTTGAAACATACGGTGTGATCGTCGATCAGCCTCTTTTAACAGAAGTGCATGCAAGATATGACAAGCTGAACATTGCTCCATATCAGGGTTTCATTCAGCCAAAATTAATTCCTGTTATGAATGGTGACCGGATCGTTGACGTTAAGGTTGAATATCCAAAGGACCTTATCACACAAATGCTGGAATATGGAAAGACATATAATTTCCTTCCGCCTTTCTGGAACTGATCACTTTTCATTTAAAAAAAAATGGCGATACATTGTATCGCCATTTTTTTTTAAATGATTTTTTCTTCACTAATAAAGATATTGCATGATCTCTACATCCAGTAATTTTCCGAATTTGATCCCAACTTCTTTGAGAGTGCCTACATGGCGATATCCAATCTTTTCATGAATGTGTATGCTGGATAAATTATCACTGGTAATACGAGAGATCACAGTGTGATTCTTTACTTTCTGGCCTTCCAGAGTGATCACTTCCAAAAGCTGAGAGCCGATCTTTTTCCCGCGATGTCCGGCATGAATATAAACGGATACTTCAACAGTTGTTTCATAAGCACAACGGTCGCTGTAAGGACTTAATGAAGCCCAGCCTACTATTGTATTGTTTTCTTCAGCAACAAAGACAGGATGATTTGCCTTATGGTTTTCAAACCATTCCATTTGTTTTTCAAAGGTTCTGGGAGTAGTGTCAAACGTTGCTGTCGTATTGAGAACGGCTTCGTTATATATATCTAAAATTTCCTGCAAGTCATTTTTACCGGCTTTTCGGATCTGTATCATAAATCAAATGTAAGGATTTGATGATTTATTCTGAAAACAAATTATAGCGTAAAACGGACAGACAAGGCTCCATCAAAATAGCCGTAAAAGCCGGGCACAATATCTATTTGCGGTTTTACATCCAGTCCGATAGAAATTGGCGCTCCGGAAAATTTATATTCCAGTCCGATTATAAAATCAACACCAACATATGTTGTGCTTCTGTAATAATCATCGTCATAGATAATAACCTTGTTTCCTTTGTATTTGTAGTACCGGTAATATCCGTAGCTGTAACCGCTGTTAAAAAATCCTATATGCCCTCCCAGTCCATAGAACCATTTCAGTCCTTCTGCATTCGGGAACGCCTGATGTTTTTCATACAATCCTGTTATTGAAATTGAATGCCTGGCAAAACCAAGGATTCCTTCAAGGGCAGAAGTACTTCCTGTAAAATGTTTTACAGTCAAACCGGAATTGATCCCGCCTAAACGAAATCCAAGTCCGGTGTTGTAGTCTTGCGCACTGATAGTTGTTGTAATCAATGCAAAAGCAATCAGAAGTTTTATTTTTTTCATTTTTATTTATTGTGCTACTTTAGTTCTTGCTCAGTAGAGAGTCAATTGTAATCTGAGTGATCGAATGGTAATTCTCCCTTGCTGTTGAGTAAATACTCTGAGCCATTTTTTTACCGCTTTCTGTTTTGATCATAGCAGCAAAAAGAGGTTTAACAAATTTTCTTCTGCCAACGTCATTCAGAAATATCCTGAGTGTCGGGAAAGCCGGTTCATAATTGCTGAAAATGCTTTTTTCCAGCCAGGCAAAAAGTATTTCGGAATTTCCTGTACTTGTAAAATGAAATGTGCTATCAAGATCCTTCATCCGGTCCAATGATACTTTTTCAGGAAGTAGTGCTAAAAATCTAAGCCATTCGAACGTTGAATATCCGGAAGTCTTCAATTGACCGGCATTTTGGCCATTTATCCATTGTTCAGCTTCTTTTGCAACCGCATCAAATTTGGCAGAAGTGACAGTGGGGCAATTAGCGGGCAAACCAGGCTTGTAGATCCATTCTTCTATATTGATCTTTTGTGCAAGTTCTGTATTTCCTTTGATCAATTCGGAATTGTATTCTTCAATGAATTGCTCTGTTGTGATCGTCCCGAAAGCATGCCTGTGAAAATAATTTTTCAGGAAGGCATCGAATTTATCTCTTCCAATTGTTTTTTCGATTAGCAATAATAGAAAGTGCCCTTTTTCATATGCAATATCATTCATTCCATCATCGGGATCTCTTCCTGCTAAATTGAGTTTCAAATGAGTGTCCGCACTTGTGGCGCCAAGTTCTTCAATGGTTGCTTTCAGGTCTTCTAGTCCAAGTAAACACTGCATGTCTGAAAAATCTTTTCCATACAATGCCTCCATGATCCTCAATTCAAAATAAACAGTAAAGCCTTCATTCATCCAGAAATCATCCCATGTAGCATTCGTGACCAGATTGCCGCTCCATGAATGTGCAAGTTCATGCGCAACCAAGGTGGTCAGTGATCTGTCACCTGCAATAATTGTGGGTGTAGCAAATGTCAGCATTGGATTTTCCATGCCTCCGAATGGAAACGAAGGCGGAAGTACGATAAGGTCATAACGACCCCATGCATACTCTCCATATAATTTTTCTGCAGCATTCACCATCTGTGGCAGATCAGAAAATTCATGAATAGCTTTGTCGATGGTTACCTGTTCTGCATAAACACCGGTACGCGAATCAAGAGGCTTGAATACAAAATCACCTACTGCAAGTGCAAGTAAGTAAGCTGGAATCGGTTTTGGCATTGTAAAATGATAGATCCCGGAATCATTTTTTTGTTGAGGATTTTCAGCACTCATTGCTGCCATCAATTGCTTTGGAACCTGTACGGTGGCCTCATATGTAAAGCGTATACCCGGACTATCCTGTATTGGTACCCATGTCCGTGCAAGAATTGCCTGTGATTGTGTGAATAAGAACGGCTGCTTCTTTCCTGCTGTCTGCTGCGGCGATAACCACTGCAATGCTGCTGCATCAGGAGAAGTAGCGTAATGAATAGTGATAAATTTAGTACCTGAGTCAATATCGATGATCAGCTCCTTTCCTAAATATTTTTCCTCTTTTCCGAATGTGAACTTTGCCGGTGCATCTGAATTACCGGACGTGACTTTTTCTATGTTCAGGTCTTTCGTATCGAGATGGATCTGATTGGCTCCTGCTTCTGACTGTATCGTTAATACAGCTTTCCCGTGCAGGATCTTTTTTTCAAAATCAACTGTTAAGTTCAGGTTCAGATGTGTAACCTTCGATTCATTTGCCCTGGCATATGAATGCGGATCTTTTTTCACTATCAGTTCTTGAGTTTCCATGTTTTTATTTTTTGGATTCGTGCAGGCAGAAAATGTCACGAATGAAAGTACGAAGAGAAGAATAATTTTTGCCACAAATTAATTTTTGATAAATGTACTAACTTTTTCTGTTCCCGATTTCAATCACGGCAAATGAAAAAGGCCGCCCCTTTGGGGAACGGCCTTTTTCATTTTCATCCGGTAAAATGAAGTTGTTTACGGCGTTACAATTACTTTTTTCGTTAACACTTTTTCACTTTCCTGAACTGAAACGATCACAAATGAAGTTGCAATATCCAGAGTACGGGTGAATGTTGTTCCTTTGTTGAATGTTTCGCTGATCAGGATCTGACCCAGTGCATCTACCACTTTAATAGTTGCATCCTGGGCAGGGTGATCAAATTTCACAGTGAGCAGATTGTTAGCTGAGTTGATCGTAACAGAATTGTCTGTCATTTCTTCAATGCCAATAGATGTTACTGTAATCACTTCCGAATAATCAGCTGAACAACCATCCGATGTTTCTATGTGTAATGAAACTGTATATGTTCCATCTGCAGTATAGCTGTAATTCGGGTTAGCTGCATTTGATGTATTACCATCACCAAAGGCCCATGAATATACTATTACGTTTCCAACCGCTGTGTTTGTAAATGCTACATCAAGACCGGTTGCTGAATAGGTAAAATCACTGATCGCGCTTCCGACCAATACTTCAACTGTTGCAGGTGCACTTGAACAAGGCAACTCCTGAACTTCCCAGTCATAGCAGTAGTAATAATAGATAGCAGGATTTGAAGTGGAATTACTTGATGTAATTGAAACCAGTCCACCGATCGTATACGGATAACTTGCACCGGTGATGTTTCTGTATAGAACACTTCCTGCAGCTACTCCTAACTGATAATTTCCCGGTGACTGAATATCGAAATTAAGGTCAACACGACTTTGTCCGTTTGGAACATTAACGGTTTTTGACTGAAGCAGGATGCCGGATGAATTGTATAGATTAAAAGTTCTGTCAGTTGCGCCATTTGCATCCACCAGTACTGATTTCAATCGCATCGGTGCAAATGTTGTGAACAACTCTTTTCCTTCGAATGAGGTATTGTGATATCCACCTGCACCAATTGCCGGACTTGCGGGTCCAACATTTTGCAATGCTGTCGGTGTTACTTGACGAACAGTATAAGTAGTGTTTGTACTTAATATTGGTGTTGAAAAAACAAGAGATGCAGATACAAGATTGTTTGAAGCATCATACCATTCAGCCTGATTTCCTGAAGTAACCGTTGCAGTTAAAGTAGTACTTCCTGCTGTACAAAGTGCAGTAGTTCCTGTAACTACCGGTGCAGGGTCAATTGTAACAGTGATATATGAAGTTTTGGTAATAGCATCTGAACCGAGAGTGTTCGTTACAGTAAGTGTAACGGTAAAAGTACCTGCACTTGTGTAAACGTGAGTCGGGTTCTGAAGAGTTGAAGTCTGACCATCACCAAAATCCCATAACCATTGTTGTGGAATATCAGTTGACTGATCTGTAAAACGAACCGAACCAAAACATGTAGTTGTAACATCACTTGTGAATTCAGCTACCGGCGGTGCAACAGGAATCTGACAGAAAGGAGGAATAGAAAAATCTTCTGTTTCATCGCCTGCGGTATTCGGACTTCCCTGATTAGCATTAAAGCCCATTCCTCTTCGTGCAAAAACATCCCAGATGAGACATTTGTGAATACCACCATATAGATTATCATCAGCCTGAAGAATAGCATCGCGGCTATCCAGGAATCCGGGACCACAAGGCTGAAGTTTCATTCCTTCTATGACCAGAGCCATAGCAATATTGTTTCCTGATGTACCATTGATCCAGTCAGCATCGAATCCATCCTGATCAACTAATGCCCAGTTCAGATCCCATATTACCGTACACCAAACTTCTCCTACATTGTGTACCTCTGAACTTGCTGCTAAAAATCCATATGTCTCAGGATTGATTGCCATATCAGTTGAATAAGGATATCTTCTTATTCCAGGACCATTTGTCGGTTCACCAAGTGCGAATGTTCCAACCCCGCGTGCATCTGTTCCTGCATCACCGTCTTTTTGTGTAAACATTAAGGCAAGCCAGTCACTCCAGCCTTCTCCGGCCTGTTCACCGTTATTAAGACAGTTGGAATTGTTCGGTCCACCTGTTAACCGATTAGAAACGCCATGACCATATTCATGTGTTACGATACCATTGTCAAAAGATCCGTCAATCTGAACTGCGCTAGATGGAGCAGGGTTTAACGTACCGTTCACTGTTGAACCACCAAGTGCTGCACGGATAATGTTACCATCAGCCTGTGAGATCATCACAGAAGGAATTGTAACCGATGATCCATTTCCGTTATCACCCATTGAAAATGGTGAGCTTGGATCGTTGTTGATCACAATTACGGCCACTGCATTTTCATTCTGTGCTTGTAAGACCTTTTCCACGAAGTTGCAAGTGCCTCTGTCAAGTAAAGCGATTTTTCCTGAAATCGATGACCCGTTTATCAATGGTTCACATGCATCTGTATTCGGACTGGCGCCATCGTCAACCAGAACAATGTCCTGTGTAATTGGTGAATTAATTGAAGGACCGAATCCTGCCCCAACAACATTATATGAACCTGCAATTCCACCAGGACTGTTGATCACAAGCGTTGATTGTATTACACCACTCCACAGATACATCTGCATACGACCATTCTGGCCATCATCAGGTGTGGAGAAATTAGCATTGTTAGTACCTCCGCCATCTTGCGCTTCTGCTTCTACATGATCATTTCCGGAACCATTTCCCGAATAATTGAAAGCCTGGAAATTTCCGGAAGCTTCATCGAATCCATAATGATAGAGGTAATCGTGAATCATATTGTTAACGTAAAACAAATTTACGTTTGCAGCATCTGTATATGTACTTGGTGCCAGTAAGAGATTTGCGGGAAAATCGAAATCAAGTAATGATGTACCATCAGGAGAAGATCCTGGTGCGTCCTGATCTGCAATGTCGTCGTATGCATAAACATTATTTCCACGGGTGATCGTATATTCTGCACCGGCAACTCCGTTTACATCATGCCATCCGAAAGGAGATGCTGTCGGGTCTGATGGGTCAGGAAGTAAAACAGATGGACCAAATGACGGACCTTCCAATGGAAACGGAAAGACACGGTATGAACCGATCAGTGAAGTGGAAGTTGTTGTAGTGGCTGCAGCATTTCGAAACGGAACCACTTGTCCGGAAGGCTGCACAGGTGCTGCACTTTGTGATTCACCGAATTCACAACTCACTGTCCAGTCGTTTTTAGTGATGTAATTTCCATTCATTGCATCAATGCGCACATTCCACCAATGACTTCCATCGGTCAAGTGAACGTTTACATTCCATGCCAGACGAAGCTTATTGTTTACCGGCTGCAATACAAGTTCAACAGTAATATTGTCCCTTGAAATTCCTCCTGATGTAAATGTTGATTTGTTTTTACTTTTATCGTTAGCGATCATTTCCGGATCCGACTGGAACGATAAGTTTAAATGTTGAGCAGCTTTGCGTATTCCTTCAAGTTGTGTAACAGAAGGCCGAACAGAATTTGTAATTCCGTTTGCATCCGGATAAATGCGTTTTGCAAATGATACTACTTTTCCATTGCGGATACAAACGGAAGAAACAGCGTTGAAAATTTTCACACCATCAACTGTCTGCTGAACATACGCATAGGCGCTGCCGGTCTTCTCACTGATCGTAAGGTCAGACAAATGCCAGTTTGCAAGATCTTCATCAGTTAGATTTAATGTCGATTGATTTAACTTTAAATAATCGGCAACAATTTTTCCGTAAACTGCCTTATCGGAATTTTGATTGGCTGTTCCGCCGGCAAAAAGCCGCATAGCCAAAAAAAGCATCACGAATGATGCTGCACTTAGTTTCTTAAACATAGTAGGAATAGTATAGTAGGTAATAGGTTAATTTAGGTTCCGCTAATTAATACTCTTTGAAATATTCTTTTGTCACTGAAAAGTGATTTTCAATTCATTTCAAATATAAAAAAATAAAGTGAAGGATAAAGGCTGACAGCCATAATTTAGACGCCGAAATTCAATTGAAAGGCCCTGTTTCAGGGTCTTTGTGCTTTTTTTGATAAAAAACAAAATTATATTTCATCCAATTCCCCAGGCCGTCAGAAATCTCCCAACCCACCCGCCCTGAAAGGGTCGCACATTTGTACAATGAAGAATCCGCGTGAAACCAGACTTCGGAGTGATCGCAAATGATAATATCAGAATTAATGCGTTTTGATAAAACGAACTGTGTAAGTTTTATTTTCATTGAAAAGGGATATAAAATATATTCCTGAAACAATGTCGGAAATATCAATTTCAAATTGAGAAGTTGAAATTTTTTGTGTTCCTGATTTAATGTTACGTCCTGAAAGATCAACAATACTGTAATGAAATTTTGAAAAATCTGCATCTTTCAAATCTATGTTCAGGCTGTTTTGTGCAGGAACAGGGTAAACTTTTATATCAGGAAATGCTGTTTCATCGATTCCAATTGTTGAGCAGATCAAATGTTCAATAAACATAGCTGTGTCTAAGGTTAATGGAAAATTTGAAGCAGTGCAACCTGAATCAGCGGTTCCAGTTGAAATTAAATTTGCGGAGGAAAACCTTTCGTAAATTATACATGGTCTTTGATCACATCCTGAGTTACCATTCTCGTCAACATGCATTATAAATTGTTCGCCTTGTATAGGAAGTGGTCTCGTAAAATCATAAGCTGTGCCTGAAAAATAGTATCCGCCATATATGGATTCTTGCACTGATTCAAAGTAAGATTGCTTGAAATTAGCGTAGCAATTTGCCCAAATTAAATTTCCAAGACTATCTGTTTTGATTAAAAGAAAATTCGCAGGTTCCATTCCGGTAGTATAGTCGTTCACTTTTATTCCTCCTGCGACAAAATTTCCATTCCTGTCTATAATGATTTTGAAGATTTTTATAAGTGAATCTGAGAGAAAATCTTTTGACCATCTGATAGATCCATTTCCATTAAATCGAACTAGATTCATATAATAAACATTTGAATCCAGATCATAATTGAATCCGCAAGCAACATATCCACCATCAGAAGTTTTTTGGACATCAAAACCCAGAGAATTTCTTCCATTTTCTAAAATGTAATTCCATACTTTATTATTTAAAGAATCATATTTCGCAATACAGGATCTGTCTGCAAGTCCTCCGGCAGATGGTAAATACCGACCATATACAACAACTCCATTATCATCTGTCGGAGTACTTCCGTTAAAACTAAGAGTGGCATTAGGTATTTCCCAACCTACATACTTGATGATATTACCTGAAGTGTCGATATTCAATATTGAAGCATGATCATTTGTACCTGCAATTAAATAACTTCCGTCATTCTTTATACAGATTGAGTTTCCTTCTCCGCATAAAAAACTTTTCGACCAAATCAAGTTTCCAGTGCTATCTATTTTATAAACAACAGTTCCACAATTACAGTAACCTCCAAGAATTATATAATCCCCGTTTAAGTCTTGTTTAATATCAGTAGTGTAAAAAAGATTGGGAGGGTTATAAAATTTTGACCACTGAATAGTTCCTTCAAAGTTCATTTTACAAACCCAAATTTTTTGTGCTATTGTGTCAGGAGAAGTAGTACCAGTGACAATAAATCCCCCATCATTTGTACTTATTAACTTTCCATTTAATACTGATCCAATTCCTCCGAAGGTTCGTTGAAAATTTGGTTGAGCAATTAAAAGAAATGAAAAACATGTAAGCAAACATAAAAAACAGATTTTTTTCATTGGATAATTTTATGAGAGACAATAAAATTTCAAATTTTAAAGATCAAGCAAGATACAAAATGAAAGTATTTAATTTATAATGTTTAGATAAAGGGATAAAATCAAATTTATATGCTCTATTCTTATGTTAATTCTAATGAAATTGTAAAATCTTTGTTTCAGATGCGGAATCTGCATAAGCGATAGTTGGTTTAGTTAAAAATTTAAGTCCACTTTTCCCGTTTTACTTATCCACATTTCCGTATCTATTCTGAGTATCAACACAAAAAATTTTGCTTTGGAGTTCTCAATACCAAATAGGAAAATGCAAGTGTGAGTTATAAACAAAATCTGTTCAAAACGCTTGAAAGGCCTGTCAGATAAGGGGTTTGGAGCTTATAGCCGATTTACAAACATACAGAGGTGCATAATTGTTATTAAATTTACACGATTGTGCTTGCGTATGTTTTTTAAAAAAAGAATTTTTGTTCAAGTGATCGGGGAATAAATAAACCGATAAATCAAAAGAAATTTAAAGGATAAGTGAATACTTCTCTTTCAGGTCGGCGGAAATTTTAAAAAAACCGATAGAAAGAGGCAGGGAATCGTCACCTCTAATGAGAACTAACAAAATTTAATAACCGCTTTTTTAAAGTAAAAATGAAGAAAGAAATATTATTAGAAGAAAACAAAGATCGCTTTGTGCTTTTCCCGATCAACTACCCAAAGATCTGGGACATGTATAAGAAGTCAGTTCAGAGTTTCTGGACGGCTGAAGAAGTCGATTTACAGGCTGATCAAAAGGATTGGGAAAAACTGTCGAACGACGAGCGTCATTTCATTAAACACGTACTTGCTTTTTTTGCTGCCAGCGATGGTATCGTGAATGAAAACCTTGCAATTAACTTCATGAACGAAGTTCAACTTCCGGAAGCCCGTTGTTTTTACGGTTTCCAGATTATGATGGAAAACATCCATTCTGAGATGTATTCATTGCTCATCGATACCTATATTAAGGACTCCGCAGAAAGAACGCATTTATTACATGCAATCGATACAGTGCCATGTGTGACTAAAAAGGCACAATGGGCACTTCGCTGGATTAAAAACGGAAGTTTTGCTGAACGTTTGATCGCTTTCGCAGCGGTAGAAGGAATCTTCTTTTCAGGATCATTCTGCTCGATCTTCTGGCTGAAAAAACGCGGGTTGATGCCGGGTCTTTGTACGTCAAACGAATTCATCAGCCGTGACGAAGGAATGCATTGCGATTTCGCTTGTCTACTTTACGGTATGCTTGAAAACAAACTTCCTAAAGAAACTGTCCAGGCGATCATCCGTGATGCTGTGGAAAATGAACATGAATTCGTCACAGACGCAATTCCTGTTTCCCTGATCGGCATGAATGCAAAACTAATGTGCCAGTACATCGAATTCGTAGCTGACCGCTTATTAGTTTCTCTTGGCTGTGATAAAATTTACAACAGCACCAATCCGTTTGATTTCATGGAAATGATCTCACTACAGGGTAAAACGAATTTCTTCGAAAAACGAGTGAGCGAATACAAAAAAGCTTCTGTTGGTCAGCAACAGTCGGAGAATTTGTTTAAGCTCGACGAAGATTTTTAGTGAGTAGTGATTGGTGAGTGGTAAGTAGCACTACTTCCATTTGGCAATCAGTATGCATATAAATTAGTGAGAGTGGGTGAGTAGAAGAACATAATTTAACATCCATTTCTCAATGAATAAAAGGAATATATTATCAAAATGTAAGTAGTGCTAATCACCACTTACCACTCACTACTTACCAATTACAAAAAAAAACTACCACCAACAATGTTCGTACTCAAAAGAGATGGAAGAAAAGAAGCCGTTCGATTCGATAAAGTAACGGCACGGATTCAGAAACTGGCTTACAGTTTGTCTGAACATGTAGATACTTTTGCTGTGGCTCAAAAGGTCATCGAAGGAATTTATGATGGAGTAACGACATCTCAACTGGATAGTCTGGCAGCTGAAATTGCAGCATCAATGACGACACGTCATCCTGATTATGCAATTCTTGCAGCTCGTATCGCAGTGAGTAACCTGCATAAAAATACCAAGAAGTCTTTCAGCGAAACGATGAAAGACCTTTATGAATACATCGATCCGAAAACCGGTAAGAAAGCACCTTTGCTCGCTGATGATGTGTACTCGATCATTCAAAGCAACAAAGACTTCCTGGATTCAACGATCATTTACGATCGCGATTTCGGTTATGATTATTTCGGTTTCAAGACCCTGGAGAAATCCTACTTGCTGAAGATAAACGGTGCTATCGCTGAACGTCCGCAGCATATGATCATGCGTGTGGCTATCGGTATTCACAAAGACGATATCGAATCTGCAGTTGAGACATATAATTTAATGAGCGAACGTTGGTTCACTCATGCTACACCAACACTTTTCAATGCCGGAACACCTAAGCCACAGTTAAGCTCTTGCTTCCTGTTGCAGATGGAAGACGACAGCATCGACGGAATTTATAATACACTTAAGAACTGTGCTAAAATTTCTCAGTCTGCAGGTGGTATCGGACTAAGCATACACAATGTGCGTGCAACCGGTTCTTATATCCGCGGAACAAATGGTACATCAAATGGTATTGTTCCGATGTTGCGTGTATTCAATGATACTGCACGTTATGTTGATCAGGGTGGTGGAAAGCGTAAAGGTTCATTTGCAATTTATCTTGAGCCTTGGCATGCAGATATCTTCGACTTCCTTGAACTGAAAAAGAATCACGGCAAAGAAGAGAATCGCGCACGTGATCTATTCTTCGCTATGTGGATCTCTGATCTTTTCATGGAAAGAGTAGAGCAGGATGGCGAATGGAGTTTATTCTGCCCGAATGAAGCTCCGGGATTGTCTGAATGTTACGGAGAAAAATTCCGCGAACTTTATGCCCGTTACGAGTCAGAAGGCCGTGCCCGTAAAACGGTAAAAGCACAGGAATTATGGTTCGCTATTCTTGAATCGCAGATAGAAACAGGAACCCCTTACATGCTTTACAAAGATGCATGTAATGAAAAGAGCAACCAGAAAAATCTTGGTACAATTAAGAGTTCAAACCTTTGTACAGAGATCGTTGAATATACTGCACCTGATGAGATCGCTGTTTGTAATCTTGCATCGATCGCTTTACCACGTTTTGTGATCAACAATAAATTCGACCATCAGAAATTATTCGACATCACTTATGTGATCACGAAAAATCTGAATAAGGTAATTGATATCAATTATTATCCTGTTGAAGCTGCCCGCAAGAGCAACATGCGTCACCGTCCGATTGGAATTGGTGTACAGGGATTAGCAGATGCATTTATTTTGATGCGTATGCCATTCGACAGCGATGAAGCGCGTCAGTTGAACAAAGAAATTCATGAAACGATCTACTATGCGGCAATGACGGCATCGAAAGATCTTTCGAAGAAAGACGGTCCGTATGAAACATATGAAGGTTCACCGGTATCGCAGGGAATATTCCAATATGATATGTGGAATGTAACTCCTTCAAATCGCTGGGAATGGGATGTGTTGAAAGAAGAAGTGAAAAAATACGGAGTTCGAAATTCACTGTTGCTTGCACCGATGCCGACTGCAAGTACATCGCAGATCCTAGGTAACAACGAATGCTTTGAACCATATACTTCGAATATTTACAGTCGTCGTGTATTGAGTGGAGAATTCCCTATCGTGAACAAGCACTTACTGAAAGATCTTGTGAAACTGAATCTGTGGAATGATAACATGAAAAATAAGATCATTGCAGATAACGGTTCAATTCAGGCCATAGCAGAAATTCCTGCTGACCTGAAAGAGATCTACAAAACAGTTTGGGAGATCAAACAACGTGCAGTGATCGATATGGCTGCTGACCGTGGTGCATACATCTGCCAGAGTCAGTCGTTGAATCTGTTTATCCAGGATGCCAACTTCGCAAAACTTACATCAATGCATTTCTATGCATGGAAAAAAGGTTTGAAGACCGGTATGTATTACCTGCGTACGAAATCTGCTGCCGATGCCGTGAAATTCACCATCGACCAAAGTTACCTGAAACAACCAATTGTTGAAACAGCAGTTGTTGCCGATAAAGAAGAAGCCTTTGCCCAAATGGCCTGCTCGCTCGATAATCCCGAAGCGTGCGAAGCCTGCGGCAGCTAATAATACATGCTTTTGTACATAGTGCAAACCCTTTCGGTGATGAACCGGGAGGGTTTTTTTTATACCGATAAATGACCCCTACGGGGTCGAGGGGTACAAGTTTGAAAATAGATCATATTTTAATATTTGTTTCTGTAACACTAATTAAACGACCGACCCCAGAGGGGTCACATATCGTTA
>JBMQEM010000003.1:0-2749 GCA_049363815.1 Bacteroidota bacterium | reverse complement strand
TCACTGAACATTTTCAACGTACCTTTGTTGCCCTATCATGAATTCACAAAAACACAAGATCATCGTTGCAGTGACCGGCGCCAGTGGTGCTATCTACGCAAAAGTATTGTTTGATAAACTTTCGTCACTGAAGGATCAGATCGAAACGGTAGGCATAGTTTTTTCAAGCAATGCAAAAGATGTATGGGAATACGAACTAGGCAATAAAGACTACGACAAAGTCCCATTCAAAATTCACGACAAAAACGATTTCTTCGCTCCCTTCGCCAGCGGCTCTGCTAAATACAATACAATGATCATTTGTCCATGCAGTATGGGCACCCTGGCAAGAATTGCAACCGGAATCTCTAATGACCTTATTACACGTGCTGCAGATGTTATATTGAAGGAAAGAAGAAAGTTAATAATGGTAGTCAGGGATACCCCTTATAGTCTGATCCATTTAAATAACATGAAAACCGTCACAGAAGCCGGCGGAATTGTTTGTCCTGCCTCCCCTTCCTTTTATAGCAAGCCCAAAGATTTTGAAGCCCTTGCAGCCACTGTAGTCGATAGGGCGCTGGATCTGGCCGGGCTGGATCAAAGCACTTTTCGCTGGAGCGAATGATGTCAAAAGGCCTTTTAGTCGTGTGTTATCAACCGATTGTCACAGAAAATCGTCTTTTTTAGTTAAAAAAAGAATATCTCTGATAATTAGCAGTTTAAAATGTTTAACACTCACTTTCAATAAAACGCTTGACATTACGTATGGAATATGATAATTTAGACAGACCAAAAGCTAAACCGAATACCATGTTCGAGTACACAAAGCAAATTCTCACGAAGGTTAGTTTCGATAGAAACCTTTTTCGCAAGGAATTGATCAAATCTCTTCGTCTATTAAAAAGAGATGAACGTCGGTTATTAAAATTGTGGTGTGTGGCCACTTTCGCTACATATAGCGATGTGATCATAGATGCCTTCAGGAAGTTTCACTCCTGATAAATTCCAGATTTCTTTTTAATCCCTGAAATCCGGTTCGCTTCACCGCTGACTTACTGAATAGTTTTGTAAAGATCTCAGCAGTCATTTCATACCATTCATCTTTATTGAGATCAAGTAATGCCTTGTTGGCAATGAGATTTTTTTCTTTTAGTGGTTTTGAAAAACGATTCCACGGACAAACATCCTGGCAAATATCGCAGCCGAATACCCAGTTTTCAAATTGACCTTTTACTGTTGTTGGAATTTCATCTTTTAGTTCGATCGTGAAATAAGAAATGCATTTACCGCCATCAACAACATATGGTTTGATGATTGCATCGGTCGGACATGCGTCTATACATCGCGTGCATGTACCGCAAAAATCTTCTACAGCACCATCAGGAATGAGATCAAGGTCAGAAATTATTTCTGCAATAAAATAAAATGATCCGCTTCCTTTATTAATCAGGTTTCCATTCTTACCGATCCAACCTAATCCACTTTTTTTTGCCCAGGCACGGTCAAGCACAGGTGCAGAATCAACAAAGACTCTTCCCTCAACATTTCCGATCTTTCCTTCGATGGAAGAAACTAGTTCCTGAAGTTTTTCTTTAATGACAAAATGATAATCTTTTCCATATGCATATTTACTGATCTTAGGTGCTGCATCATTTTGCTTTTCTGAAGGATAATAATTCAGCAAAAGCGAGATCACACTCTTCGCTCCCGGCACAAGTAATCTCGGATCAAGTCGTTTGTCAAAATGGTTTTCCATATACGCCATCTTTCCATGCCGGTTCTGTAAAAGCCATTGTTCCAGTCGAGGAGCTTCTTCCTCCAGAAAATCAGCTTTTGAAATACCGCAATGGTCAAAGCCCAGCCGGATAGCTTCCTCTTTGATCCATTGTGAATTCTCATGCTTTCTGATTTCCATCCGGCAAATTTATTCCTTTTCCGAGATAGTTTGTAAATAAATTGGTTTTAGGGGTTTAAGGGCTTTAAGGTGCCAGACGCTTGTTAGATTGCGACCACACCTTAATTCCTTTTCACTTTTCACTTTTCACTTTTCACCCCCCCCCCCTAAAAATAAATTTCAAGATTTGCTTGACTTTCTCATTTTTTTAGTGATACCTTTGTGATATCATTTTAATATCATTCCCATGATCAAAGAAACTACATACAAAGCATCTTCAGGATTCCTGATGCTAGCGGTTTTGTTCGCCACAATAATTGGCGGCATTTATTTTATTATCGAACAATATCCACTGGGAATTATAATTTCCTGGCTGTTGTTTTTTATAATCACTCCGGGCTTTATGATTGTCAACCCGAATGAAGCAAGAGTCCTTGTTTTCTTTGGAAAATACTCCGGAACCGTAAAAGACAATGGATTCTTCTGGGTAAATCCATTGATGAGCAAAAAACTGATCTCACTCCGCGCAAGAAACCTTAACGGGCAATTCCTGAAAGTGAATGACAAAATGGGAAATCCTATCGAGATCGCTGCGGTAATTGTATGGCAGGTGAATGAAACATCGAAAGCATTGTTCGAAGTGAATGACTACAACATGTATGTCAATATTCAAAGCGAAGCTGCTATCCGTCACCTTGCAAGTTCATTTCCTTACGATAACCTTGAAAGCAATGATGATGAAATTACTTTGCGCGGTGCACCTGATAAAGTTCATGAAATGCTCGTAGTAGAATTAAACGAACGACTTGCAACTGCAGGTATCAATGTACTTGAGGCCCGCATCAGTCACCTTGCTTACGCACAGGAGATCGC
>JBMQEM010000002.1:0-2839 GCA_049363815.1 Bacteroidota bacterium | reverse complement strand
CTTCGCGGAGCTACAGCGGATTCAACAAATTTACTTTTCGATTTCAGTGGAGCCGTTGGAAATGGAATCAACATTTCCGGAAACACCGGATCAGCTTTCACAAATGTTACCTCAGGTGCAGAACGGTTCAGTTATTCGGTAGTAGTAGACGATGCAGCATCATTCTCAGTTGGAGATTATGCAGAGATCCTCCAGACAAATGGCACATGGGATACGCAGCCGGTAAGCTGGGCTGACAATTCAGTAGGCCAGATCGTCCGCATAGCTTCTATCAGTTCAAACACCCTGACTTTTGATGAGACTTTACGGATCAATTATGACTATTCTCTTAATCCGAGAATCAGAAAAATCACACCCCGGATTCAGGTCGGACTGGAATGTCTGAAAATAGAACGTCTCGATGATGTTGCTGTCGGAGTTTGTTTCAATGTTAACTTATCCTATGCAGCGCAGTGCTGGATTACAGGAGTAGAAATTGGAACAAGCATAGGCAGTCACATAGAAATCGATGCATCAACTAATATTACTGTGTCCAGATGTTACATTCATGATAATTTTGCATACGATGGCACATCAACGCACGGTTATGGCATTACCCTATTTGGACATACCGGACAATGCAGAATTGAAAACAACATCCTGCGACATCTTCGTCATTCGTTCTCTTTACAATGCGGAGCCAATGGAAATGTAGTTGCATATAACTATTCGACAGAGCCAAATCGTTCTGAGTTTCCGGCAGACTTCGGAGCCGACATTTCCATGCATGGCCATTTCAGTTATTCTAATTTGTTTGAAGGAAATATTGTTCAGAATATTCAGATCGATCAGACATGGGGTCCATCAGGTCCATTGAATACTTTTTTCAGAAACCGTGCAGAGTTGTATGGAATACTGATGACATCAGGAACAGTACAAAGTGATTCGATCAATTTTGTTGGCAATGAAGTTTCAAATACAGGAACATTCCTTGGAAATTATTCCCTCGCCGGTTCAGGCCATTTTGAATTTGCAAATAACATCAGAGGAACCATCACTCCATCTGGTACGATTCCGCTTCCTGACACATCTTATTATCTCGACAGTATTCCGGAGTTCTGGACAAGTTCAATCTTCCCCACAATAGGTGATCCAAATCCAATTGGATCAGGAAGTATTCCTGCAAAAGATCGTTTTAATAGCGGGGCTTATCTGGCACCTTGTGTGGAGAATGTGAACACTGCAATTGCAGAAAATATAAGTGAGCGTTTGATTGAAGTCTATCCAAATCCATTTACATCCGAATTGAATATTAAAACTGAATTGAATTCAACTGAAAAAATAAGTATAGGAATTTTTGATCTTCAAGGGAGACTAGTTTTCAGAAAAGACAATGCTACAGTAAATAATAAAAATGAAATTCAAATTTCTACAAAAGATCTTAGTGAAGGGATGTATTATTTACGGATTGAAAGTGAGCGAAATTTTTATGATCAAAAGATTATTAAAAATTGAATTCGCAATTGTATAAAACTTCTCTTGGAGGAAAATAAATAAGAATTAACACAAGAACACAAGAAGAGCACGGAATTAAATACATTAAAAATTCCGTGCTCTTCTTGTGTTCTTGTGTTCTTGTGTTCTTGTGTTCTTGTGTTTTTAAAAACCCCTTAATCTCTTTAAGCAACTCTTATCGGAGATTCAATTTAAAAAACCAAATTACTGATCCGCCGACTTCTTAAAATCAGACCTGAAAATATAATCCCAGATCTTTGAGCTCACACCATACCCATGATCCATGTCTTTGTAATGATGCAACATGTGATGGTGCTTTAAATTCAGCCAGAATTTACTTTTGAAATTGTAGTGATGTATGGCATAATGAACCATGTCATAAAATAAATACCCTGCAAGAAAACCCATAAAGAATGGAGCTACTAATATTGGCCCTATGGCCATCTTGAACAAGAAGAAAAACAAAGCGGCAAGCGGAATGGAAACTGTTGGAACCATTACCAGTCTTTTACTGTCACTCGGATAATCATGATGTACACCATGAAAAATAAAATGGAGCCTCGCTCCAATTTTTCCCGGCGGCAACCAGTGAAAAACAAAGCGATGTAAAACATATTCTGTCAGGGTCCATATGAAAAGACCAAGTAGAAAGTATCCTGCTATTGACAAAACAGAGAGATGATAGACGAATATCGACTTGTATCCGAAATATCCGATCACAGGAAGAAAAATGAAAAGAGGAACAGAATAGTGAATATGGGATAATTTCTCTAGAAAGTCATTCTTGAACATTCTGACCGTTTCGTCTTTATTGCTTATAAAGTTTTTA
Organism: Bacteroidota bacterium; assembly: GCA_049363815.1. Classification (GTDB taxonomy): domain Bacteria; phylum Bacteroidota; class Bacteroidia; order AKYH767-A; family 2013-40CM-41-45; genus JADKIH01. The sequence goes on along the minus strand of JBMQEM010000002.1, from coordinate 516 downwards.
GCCATATGAGTTAGAATTGAGCTGCGAAGTTAGAGAAAAAGAAAGTAAGTTGACTGAATGAATTTCTGTTTTTTTTCACCTGATCAATGTCACCCGACCATTTATGATCCTTTCCTCCAAATCAAGGCCTTTGGCCTCCAATTGATAGATATAAACACCTTCAGGAGCAGGTGTTGCTGAATCTCTTACATTTCCATTCCACGGCTTTTTGTCATTTCCGGTAAAAATAACCTCACCCCAACGGTTAAATATCCTGAATTCATATTCTGATAAACTGGCACCGATCGGCGCAAAAAATTCATTGATAAAATCACCATTTGGAGTAAATGCCTTTGGCCAAAAAACTGCTATGGGTTCTTCGACAATAACATTGTAAGTGATTGAATCAATACATCCCAGATTATTTCGCACCAGTAATGTCACTTCATAAGTTCCTTGTCCGGGAAACTGATGAACAGGATCTCTGACAAAAGTAGTGTCAGAATCTGATCTGAAATACCATACCCAGAAACTTGC
>JBMQEM010000001.1:0-11542 GCA_049363815.1 Bacteroidota bacterium | reverse complement strand
TGGTGAATACTGGGGAGTATATGATCTGAGAGAAATTCCCGATGATCATGATTTCACCAGCTACTATTATGGACAAGACAAATTCAATCTGCAATATATTGAAACATGGGGCGGAACGTGGGCTGAATATGGTGGTCAGGCTGCATTGAATGACTGGGGTGCTTTTCACAGTTACATAATGGGAAACAATGTAAATGATCCTGCAGTTTGGGATAACATTACTTCAAAACTTGATGTGAAAAGTCTGGTCGATTATGTTCTGGTCAATTCAATTACCGGTTGCTCCGACTGGTTGAATTATAATACAGGCTGGTGGCGTGGACTGGATTCTTCAGGTACACATAAAAAGTGGGGTTATATACTTTGGGACAACGATGCTACATTCGGTTTTTATATCAATTATACGAACATACCTGATACTGGTGCAACAGCTCCGGTATGTAATGTTGAACCCGGACATGGAAACTTAAGTGATCCCGAACAACATCTTGACCTTCTAATGAAACTCAGACAAAATCCGTCGTTCGATCATTTCTATAAATCGCGTTACATTGATCTGATGAATACTGTCTTCTCTTGCGATTACATGTTACGTACACTTGACAGCACTGTTGCAGTCATCGATCCTGAAATGGATCAGCACGCAACTCGATGGACCGGAACGTATGCAGGCTGGCAAGCTAATGTTGCACGATTAAGAAGTTTTATTGAGAGAAGATGCCAGGCAATGCCTGCCGGATTGAATAGTTGTTATTCATTGAACGGGCCTTATCCTTTGACCATAGATGCAACGCCTATTGGAACGGGAACAGTAAATGTGAATTCATTAACGATCACTGAATTCCCATGGACCGGTAATTATTATGGAGGAATAGATGTGAATCTACAGGCTAATCCTGATGGATTCAACGATTTTTATTTTGACAGATGGGAGACATCGCAGGGCTCATCTATTTTACCGGGACTTACTACTCCGGTAGTACAGGTAAGTTTAACGGGTAGTGATACAATTACGGCCTATTTTGTTCAACACACTGTTGACATTCCTACTCTTGACAAAAACACTTTTAGCGCAAATGTTTACCCGACTATATCTCATGGAATTGCTAACCTTGAATTTAACCTCTCGAAACCGGAAGACATAAATATCAAGGTTACTTCAGTTTCCGGAAGGACTGTGTGGTCGGCTGTAAAAAACAATTTGAGTATTGGTCAATATTCAGTTCAGATCAACCTGACAGAAAAAAATATTGCTCCGGGATTATATATTGTTACAATCAATTCTAAAAAACAATCACTTAATTATAAATTGATCATCCAATAAATAAATTAAAAAGAAAAATGGCAGTTCAGAAATTATTCTCCGAACTGCCATTTTTTATTTACCGCTTTTTCTGGGACGACCAGGTCCGCGGGAACTTTTTTTAGACGACGCTGCAGGACGTCCTGGTTTTCTTCCGGCAACTTTTAATTTACCGGAATGAATTTTCACTGACCCCGGAGGACGACCCCGTCCTCTTTTTGGCCCGAATAAATTTTTATTCTTCAATAGCATATTTAGTTTTGACTCTATACTACGCAGTGAGTCTACTAATTCGGTCATGCCATCTACTAATGCACTTTTTGTTTTTGGTCTAGCCATTAAATTATTAATTTAAATATTATACAAAGGTAAATACAATTTTTCTTTAATCGGTACGCAAATTATTTCTTAACAAATTCAAAATAATCTCGCATCTTTTTTCAATATGTGATTTGCGTTCTGACTGAATAAAGCAAAAAGTGTACCTCCCAAACTTCATTCTATTTATACACTATGTATTATTTTATTAAAATGAAGAATGTCATGCATTTAAACAAACGAAAAATGTCTCTTTCCGCATCATATAGCTTTGTAAACTTTGGTTTCCTGAATCCTTTTGTAAAATGAAGGAGTTTTGATTGGAAAACGATAACCAATATTCAGAAAAGTTGAAATATAGACATTCGAAACATCAAACATTGTCAGCCGGTAATTATTACCATCCACAATATTTTGAATACTTATGAAAAATTCTTTAGAATTAAATCCGATCGATGACCTGAAATCATATGCACTTACCTGCGAACGCCAGATATTCAGACTTTTACCCGTTTCAGTCGATTTTGTTATAATATGTTGTTCCTCCAGACCGAGTGTAAATAACACATTGATAAAGGCTCTTTTAAATAAAGTCAAGGTGTAAGTATAGCCCACACCTGCAGTAACAGCCGTGACATTGAACACATTTAGTTTATTCCAATCCCCATAATAACCCTGAATGTAAGATGGAATAATTGAAGGAGAATTCAGACTATAGTGGTATAAGTTTGTTGCAATAATAAAAGAACCTGCTGATTTCAGTTGTCTGACATTGTTCACGTAAGCAGCTCCATATGAAAACCTCTTTTTCCTGTTCACAAAATAGAAAGCCTTAGCTCTCAGAGAGCGATTCACGAGATAAGCATTCTGAAAGTAGGCAGTACTGTCGGTAAAATCCGGAATGTAATTCACAGAATTCAAATCATAGAATCCTTTGTAAGATCTCAAAGAACCTTCTATCCTCAGCTTAACCCCGGTAATCGCAAAACCCACTTGTGAATAATTCGTTCTTCCTTTTCGTAGTCTTTCATCTTTGTTTACCGGCGACCTGAAGCCAACAAACAACGAAATCTTATCATAGAAAATACCTATTCCTGTAACGTTTTTAGCAAGAGTAGAATACCTGATGGGAGAATCACCGGTTGTATCAAGTGATAACTTTTGATTTATATCGATCTGATAGGATGGCTTGCTCTGAAAAATTGATAGCCCCAGCTTTGATGGATATTTAATTGCGTACAATGAATCAAATTGTGCATACAATCTGACATTCCCAAGCATCAGAAATGAAACCAGAAATATACCTTTCAAAGTAAACTTAATCTTGCTCATACAGGTCCGAAGATAATTATTTCTCCACCTGATTTTAATTACATGCAGATTTATTTACTAAAAAGAAACTCCTACTATAACATTGTCGTCGGACAAACATATTCCGACATAACAAACCGGTCGTTCTTTTTGATCGCAGTCATTCCTCCTTCTACATTGATAAGGTTATTAAACCCACGAGAATTCAAGATTGAAATAAATATTACTGAACGATAACCTCCTGCACAATGTACATAGTACGTTTTACGGTTCTCTATTTTTGACATACTATCATTAATATAGTCAAGTGGAGCATTGATCGCCCCAACAATATGTTGGCTATCGTATTCGCTTTTCTTACGTACATCAAGAATGTTGATGCTTGAATTTGAACTCAGTTTTGAAAGCGTATCAGCACTGATTGATCCCATTGATTCAATTTCCTTACCGGATTTTTTCCATGATACTATACCTCCTGAAAGGAAACCTATACATTTATCATATCCAACCCTGGCCAACCTGGTAATAACTTCTTCTTCCCTTCCCGGTTCACAAACAATTAAAATTTTCTGATCAATTCTGGGAATCAATGCTCCAACCCATGGCGCAAAATCCCCGTCAATTCCGATAAAGACTGAACCTGGAATATGTTCTTTGATAAATTCATTCTGGTGCCGCGTATCAAGAATCAAGGCTTCTTCCAGATCTGCGATCATTTCAAATTTATCAGGCTCCAGTGCTGTCATACCTCTTGCAAGAACTGTTTCAAAACTTTCATAGCCTGTTTTATTTAAGCCAACATTAAATGGAAAATAGCCCGGAGGTGGCATCAGACCGGTTGTGACCTGCTCAATAAATGCATCTTTTGTCAATTTAGGATCCAATGCATAATTTGTTCTTTTCTGGTGACCGAGAGTGTCAAAGGTCTCTTTGCTCATTAACTTTCCACAAGCACTGCCTGCTCCATGTGCCGGATAAACGATGATGTCATCGTTGAGAGGCAAAATTTTGTTTTGCAATGATTCATATAAAAGTCCAGCTAATTGTTCCTTTGTCATGTTAGCAGCTTTTTGTGCCAGATCCGGACGACCAACATCACCAATAAACAAAGTATCTCCACTAAATAGTATTTTCTCATCTCCATTTTCGTCGGTCAATAAATAGCACGAACTCTCCATTGTATGACCGGGTGTATGCAACAATTTCAATTTGATCTTTCCAATTTTGAATTCTTCATTGTCTTTGGCAACATATGCCTTGAATGAAGGAACTGCTGTCGGTCCAAAAACTATTTCTGCTCCGCTTTTTGAAGCAAGGTCCAGATGACCGCTTACAAAATCAGCATGAAAATGTGTTTCAAATACATACTTGATTTTGGCTTTACCTTTTTGCGCACGTTCCAGATAAGGTTCCACCTCACGAAGCGGATCAATAATTGCAGCTTCGTTCTCAGATTGAATAAAATATGCGCCATGTGCAAGGCATCCTGTATAAATTTGTTCGACTATCATTTTATATTGATTTATGACACAAAATTAACAAGGTCTCCGCATTCTATCGGTGACCATTGTTACATCGATTGTATGATTTCTATCATTATTAAACCTGCCAAAAGATACTTTTCGGGCAATAATCAAATTGTAATTGAACGGTAGAAAATGCACTTTTTAAACCTTCCAGGCATTGGTCAAATCGTATTGAAATACAGCGACTTGCAAAGAAGTATGAAGGCCTGAATAGCGCGGGGTTCTAGCAGTTCAATTATTTGATCGCTTTTTTGAAGGACAAAGACCATCTCCTTTATGCAATCTTTTGTAAGTAAAAAGGAATTTTTCAAGAACTCCGCAGCGATCTGAAGGTTAAAAGATTGAAGAGTAAAATTGGGGAAATTGAACAGAATCAGTTTCCGGATCATGATCTCAGTCAAAACTCACAAAAACTGAAATCAAAAAAGAACACATCGGATGAAACAGAAAATAGAAATCAGGATTAAATTTTCCCTGAAAAGAGTTGCATGGGTTGCATCAACTTTAATTGTATTACTTACAATTGGCCTAACATTGTTTTTCAATTTTTCATCTAAAGATGATGCATATGCAGCAGTAACAGGTGAATACCGTTCAAAAACTTCAGGAAACTGGAATGCTACTGCAACGTGGCAACGCTACAATGGTTCATCGTGGGTGAATGCAACTGCTGCTCCAACTTCGTCAGATAATATAATCACGATCCAATCAGGACACACCGTTACGATAACCGCAAATTTAACTGCGGATCAAATTGTAATTAATAGTGGAGGAACACTAATCCAGAATAATGTTACACTTACATTAAACAATGGAACCGGAACTGATCTTGATGTGACAGGTATATATCGAAATGCAGGAACCGTTACAATAAATTCAGGAGCTGCGATCGCATATCAAAGCGGAGGAAAATATCAGCATAACTTCACAACAAGTCCCGGCACTATACCAACAGCATCATGGAATAGTAATTCGACTTGTGAGATAATGGCTTATACAAGTAATTCCGGAACACCTTCAGGACTAGGTCAGACATTTGGTCATTTTATTTGGAATTGCCCTCTTCAGGTTAACGCTATTGACCTTGGATCAAATCTGACAACGATCAATGGTGACTTAACAATTACTTCAACAGGTGCCACCGGAATTTTAAAAATATCTAAAAACAATCCATCAACATTAAATGTTGGAGGAAACTTTACTTTAACAGCCGGCAATTTTTCCCTGTCTGAAGGTGGAAGCATAACATCAGTAATGAATGTTGGCGGGAATTACATACACACTTTAGGAACTTTCACTGTTGTGGAAGGAAGCGGAAGTACAGGGAACGTAAATATTTCCGGTAACTACACTCATACTGCCGGAACAATTACAGTTGGCGGAAACGCAAGTACCAGTGCTGTGATTTCATTTGCCAAATCAGGTTCACAAACCTATTCTGCTGTTGCACCTATTGTACTTGGCAACGTCGACTTCAAGGTAAACAACGGATCAACTCTCGTGATGGGAACCAGTATTTTACTCGGCAGGAATTTTACGCTTACTTCGGGTGGTGGATTATCAATGGGTTCTCTTCTTGGAATAACTACTTCGGGACTTCTTGGAAATATTCAGGTAAGTGGAACAAGAAGTTTCAGTACAGGTGCGGATTACATCTATGCAGGTGCATCTACACAGGCTCTTGGTAACGGTTTGCCGACTACAGTAAGAAATCTGACGATAAATACCGGGGGAACCATGACCATGTCATCTGATTATACCGTCACAGGAACGCTTACATTGACCAGTGGTAAAATAAATACCGGAGCCAATACACTCTTTGTTACCAACAATTCAACAGCAAGTATCACCGGATACTCTACTTCAAATTACATTATTGGAAATCTGAACCGGACAGTTGGAAGTTCCGGTGCATATGATTATCCTGTGGGTTCAACTTCGCTCTATGAATTGCTCACGCTTACTTTATCCGGAACTTCCGGGTTTTCAAATGTACTTGGTAAATTCACAGCAACTGATCCAAACAATGCAGCTTATAGTCTTGACACAATTACTGCAGACGGAGTCGAAATGTCAGAGCTTCTCGATAATGGCTATTGGACGTTGACACCGAATTCGCCTCTTACATCAGGAACATTCAAAGTAAGACTGAGACAAGATGGTTTTTCGAATTCGATCTTAGAAGGAACAACGATCACAGTGGCAAACAGAGCCGATGAAACATCGCAATGGCTTCCGGCAGGAACACATGATAACAGCACACAATCAATTACAGGTAGCGTTGCTATTGCTGAACGTTCTGACTTTACAAAATTCGGTGTCTTTGCAATTGCACTCGGTGATTATGCTGCCTTCAGTAGTCCATCTTTAAGAAGCGGGACAGCAGGTGCACTGAATGCTGTTTATCTCTTTCCACTTGTAGTTCGAGGGGTGGATGCATGGGTTCAGATCATGGGTTTTTCAGGTGGAGCAACATTAAATGATATCGACAATAATTCTGTTGGGTACAATGCATCCTTTCAGCCATTCATCAATTACCCTGCTAACGCAACTGCTTATATTGAATGGAAAATTACATTCAAGAAAACAGGAACAAGTACCGATACAACTTTGAGGAAAATTACAGCGACTGGTGTCGATGTAGATGGAAACTCCAGCATCCGGGAATTTGTCGAAGCAACTATGCCAAGAAGTTATAACCTTGACCCTTTTACAAATTTAACTGTGACCAATTATTTCGGGAATTACAGAGCAGTAGGTTCAACAAGTGATTTAAGTGGTATTGACAGTGTGCGCAGACAAGCAATGTATGAATTGAATTATTTAAATGTCAACACCCTGATGTACCGTACAGGAGCAATCAATAGTTCCGGAGGATCGATCACGCGGCAAACTTCCTTATTCTTCAAATCATTTAATCTGACGAATAAGAACATTGCACTCCCTGTTGAACTTATTTCATTCGATGCGAAACTGAAAAACAATAACGTTTCACTGTACTGGGCTACTGCTTCAGAGGTCAACAATGATTATTTTACAATTGAACGTTCTTCAGACGGTGAAAAATTTGAGCCTCTATTAACCAAACGAGGGGCAGGTAATTCGACTTCAAAAAGAGAATATGAAGCGAACGATCCGGAACCGCTTCAAGGTTACTCTTATTACAGGTTGAAACAAACTGATTTTGACGGAAAATTCACTTATAGTTCAGTAAAGACGGTGAAGAACAAAGGTGGCAATACGATTGACCAGGAACAGATTGAAATTACTTCTGTTTCACCTAATCCGTTTACAGATGAATTCAAGGTTGATTTCATTATCAAACAAAAAGGTATTGTTCTAATCACTATGACCAATACTAAAGGTGAAATGATCTTCAAAGAAAATGTTCAGGCAGAAGACGGATATAACTCATTTACATATATCGACTCCAAAGGGCTTTCTCCCGGATATTACTTTGTCACAATTTCCTTTAAGGATCAAAAAGCCACAAGGAAGCTTATTAAGAATTAACACATTGCGTAGGAAAATGTAAGCTAACAGGTCTTTTTCTGCCAACTCATTTGCGGTCTGAAGGTAAAACGGTTAAAGAATATAATGCGTTTAATCAGTTAATAATGATTATCGTATTTCGATTTCAAAATTCATTAATCACAAAATGAAATCAAAACGACCAAAAAGAATGAGACAAAGAAGGGAAATCAGACTTAAAGTTTCTTTAAGAAGAGTTGCATGGATGTCATCAACTTTGATTGTAGTATTAGCTATTGGCTTTACTCTGTTCTTTAATTTCTCATCAAAAGATGAAGCTTATGCAGCAGTAAGCGGAGAATACCGTTCGAAAACTTCCGGAAACTGGAATGCAACAAGTTCGTGGCAAAGATACAATGGTTCATCCTGGGTAAATGCAACTGCTACTCCAACTTCTTCGGATAATATCATTACCATCCAGTCAGGACATACCATTTCTATTGCAGCAAACGTAACAGCTGACCAGATCGTAATCAATAGCGGAGGTACATTGACCTTGACTTCAGGAAGAACACTTACTGTTGCGAATGGATCTGGCACAGATCTTAGTGTTTCCGGTACGATTACCAATTCCGGTACGATCTCAAGCAGTGGTGCAACAATTAATTTCCAGAATGGTGGAAAATACAATCATGTTTTTACCACATCGCCCGGAACAATTCCAACAGCAACCTGGTCGTCAGGTTCTGTCTGTGAAATCGCGGCATATGTTTCAAATACTTCAGCCCCTTCAGGGCTTTCGCAGTCATTTGCAGGATTTATCTGGAATTGCCCGCTTCAACTTGGCGAGATCAACTTGATAGGTGCTCTTAAAACTATTACTGAAAACTTTACTGTTACATCAACGGGTTTAGGTAAATTAGTTATGTCTGAAGATCAAAATCCAACAATAAATATTGGCGGTGATTTTACACTCACTGCCGGAACTTTTGTTTTAGCGAACAAAAGTAATGCTACCCCAACCATGAACATTGCAGGAAACTATAGTCAGGTATTAGGATCCTTTACAGTTGTTGATGGAAATAGTGCGGTTGGAAATGTAAATGTTTCAGGTAACTGGACGCATACTGCAGGTACAATTACCGTTTCAGGAAATTCAAGTACAAGTGCAGCGATTTCTTTCAGTAAATCAGGTTCACAAACTTTTACAACTACTGCTCCGATTGTACTTGGAAATGTTGATTTCAATGTAAACAGTGGTTCAACCTTAGTGATGGGATCAAGTATTATGCTTGGAAGAAACTTTACGCTTTCAGCAGGTGGCGGACTTTCTTTGGGTTCTGATCAAGGAATTACAGCAACAGGATTACTTGGTAACATCCAGGTAACCGGAGTAAGATCTTATAGCACAGGCGCAGATTACATTTATGAAGGTGGCACATCTCAATCAACTGGCGGAGGAATTCCTTCAACAGTTAGAAATCTAACCGTCAATAATGGCGGTGTATTAACACTTACATCTGATTTCACTGTAACAGGAGTATTGAACCTGGCTAATGGGAAAATCTCCACAGACAGATACACACTTTATGTTACACATACTTCTACCAATAGCATTGTTGGATATTCATCCAATAACTTTGTCATAGGAAATTTAAGCCGCGGTGTAAGTGGAACAGGAACATATGATTTTCCACTAGGGATCGGAATTAAATACGAATTGATGACAGTAAGATTATCCGCAACAGCCGGATTTAACAGATTACTTGCATCATTCACAAATACAAATCCTAATACAGATACTACAGGTATTCAGAACATTGATATTGGCGGAGTTGAAATGTATGAACTGCTCGATTTCGGCTACTGGACATTAACTCCGAATTCAAGCTTAACAAGCGGAAAATATACACTTACAGTGAATGAACAAGGGTATACAAATGATCTCACAGAGACTTCTGTATTATCACTAATAAATAGAAAGGAAATTTCAAGTCCTTGGCAAAGTATTGGGAATCATAACGACAATACACAGAAAGTAGCGCCACCTACCGCTACAGCAGAACGTTCAAGTTTGAATACATTCGGGATATTTGCAATCGCCAAAGGAGACTATGCTATGTTCGCCAATCCAACGTTAAGAGCAGGAACTGCAGGGGCAACAGGAGCAATTTATGTTTTCCCGAATGTGATACCGAAGGTTGATGCATGGGTTGAAATTACCAATATTTCAGGAGGTGCATCACTTAGTAGTATTGATGACCAATCAACAGGTTACGATGCATCATTCCAACCGTTCATTTATTATCCTCCAGGAGTTGATTCTTATATCGAATGGAGATTCCGTTTTAAAAAGAATGGAACTTCAACTGATACAACCTTAAGAAAGATCGTTGCTACAGGAGTTGATGTAGATGGTTCATCAAGCGGTGGAAGGAACATTCGCGAATACATTGAAGCTACAATGCCTACAAGTTATAACCTGGATAATTCATCAACAATTACTGTTACAAATATTTCAGGAAGATATAGAGCCCTGGGATCATCTGCAACAGTTTCAAGTATCGATACCTCTGCCAGACAGGCTATGTATGAGTTAAATTATTTCAACGTGAATGAAATCCTATACAGAACCGGCAGTGTAAGTACAATGTCATCCGGCCAAGTAAGACAGACCTCACTATTTTTCAGAGCATTCTATTTGGGAGTTAGAAACATAGCTCTTCCAATAAAACTGATCTCTTTCAATGCTAAAATCAAGAACAACAATGTAAATATCAATTGGGCGACAGCTGCTGAAGTAAACAATGATTACTTCACAATTGAGCGTTCATCTGATGGAGAAACTTTCGAACCACTTTTTACGAAACGTGGCGCAGGAAATTCGACAGTCACGCTGGAGTACGAAGCAAATGATCCCAATCCACTTGAAGGCTATTCATACTACCGGCTAAAACAAACCGATTTCGATGGACATTTTTCGTATAGCGAAGTCGAAACAGTAAAAAACAAAGGCGGAAACGATATTGATGAAACTAAAATTGACATTACGTCAATTTCGCCAAATCCGTTCACCGATGAATTCAAGGTAGATTTTATTCTTAAGCAAAAAACTCCGGTTGAGATCAACATGATCAGCACAAAAGGCGAAGTGATCTTCAGCGAAAGCATTATGGCAGAAGATGGCTATAACTCCTATAGCTATACCGACTCCAAAGGACTAAGCCCCGGATATTACTTTGTAACTATTTCTTATAAAGATCAGAAAGTAACAAAGAAGATCTTAAAGAACTAGACGCTTTTTTAAAGGGCATTCAACAACCCCTATATATATCCATCTGAACTTTGAAATAAATTCAAATGTTCAGATGGTTTTTTTCTATGAACATGAGATCTGCATGAAATTAAAATCTGCGAGTTCAGCGGGATCTGGAGAAAAATGTTTCTGCCTGTTTTTCTCCCGCAGAAATAATTAAAAAAAAGCATGAATCACTTCTGCGCTAAATCTGCGAGTTCCGCGAGATCTGCGGGAAATTAATTCTGTCTGTTTTTCTCCCACAGAAATAATTAAAAAAAAGCATGAATCACTTCTGCGCTAAATCTGCGAGTTCCG